>NZ_NSGT01000044.1:0-48899 GCF_009192905.1 Xanthomonas sp. LMG 12459 | reverse complement strand
CATGGTCCCGATGGGAGAAGGGATTCAAAGCCCCTCTCCCTTCGGGAGAGGGGTTGGGGTGAGGGTACGGCCGGCACGTGAGCGTGGTGGGGTTCGGCGGCAGACGTACCCTCATCCGCCCCTTCGGGGCACCTTCTCCCAATGGGAGAAGGGAGTGGCTCGTCAGGTGATGCCCACCGCTGGTGAACCCGCAGGCGGCTCCGTACCATCCGCCGATGGAATCCGAACGTCTTACCGTCGTCGTCACTGCGTTCAACGAGGCGCAGACCCTGCCGCTGTTGCACCCGCGCATCGTCGCTGCGCTCGACGCCGTGCCGGGATTGGAGGGGCGTGTGCTGTACGTGGACGACGGCAGCCGCGATGCGACCTGGGAGACGATCCAGACGCTGGCCGCGTCCGATCCGCGGGTCGGCGCGCTGCGTCTGTCGCGCAATTTCGGCAAGGAACTGGCGCTGACCGCCGGTCTGGACTGCGTCGATCGCGGCGCGGCGATGCTGCTGGACGCCGATGGGCAGGATCCGCCGGAACTGATCGGACAGTTCGTCGCGCATTGGCGCGCCGGCTACGACGATATCTACGGTACGCGCCTGGTGCGCGAAGGCGAGGGCTGGCTCAAGCGCGGCACCGCGGCGCTGTTCTACCGGGTGATCGGGCGCCTGTCGAAGACGCCGATCCCCGCCGATACCGGCGATTTCCGCCTGCTGTCGCCACGCGCGCTGGCCGCGCTGCGGCAATTGCGCGAGCGCCACCGCTTCATGAAGGGATTGTTCGGCTGGATCGGTTTCCGCCGCCTGGCGGTGCCGTACCGGCGTGCGCCGCGGCTGGCCGGGCGCAGCAAGTTCAGCCTGTGGCGGTTGTGGAACTTCGCCCTGGACGGCATCACCGGCTTCTCCACCGCGCCGTTGCGGGTGGCCACCTACCTGGGCCTGGCGACAGCGGTGGGCGCCTTCTTGTTCGCGATCTGGGTGGTGGTCAAGGCGGCGCTGTGGGGCGACCCGGTGGCCGGCTGGCCGACGATGATGGCGGTCATCCTGTTCCTGGGCGGCGTGCAACTGATCGCGCTGGGCCTGATCGGCGAATACCTGGGCCGGCTGTACGAGGAATCCAAGCAACGTCCGCTGTACCTGGTGGAGACCTGGCGTGCACCGGGCGAAGGAGTATGCTCGGCCGTGCGATCCAGCGAACCGGGAGGCAGCGATGCGGACGGTACGGCAGGTCTTGAGCGAAAAGGGCAATGAGATCCACGCGGTCGCGCCGGACACGGCGGTGATCGAGGCGCTGCGGCTGATGGCCGCCAAGGGCATCGGAGCGGTGCTGGTGCTGCAGGACGGACAGCTGTCCGGGATCCTGTCCGAGCGCGATTACGCACGCAAGGTGGTCCTGCAGGACCGCTCCTCGGCGACCACGCCGGTGCGCGACATCATGAGCAGCAGGGTGCACACCGTGGACCCGTCGCAGAGCGTGCAGCAGTGCATGGAACTGATGACCGGGCAACGCATCCGCCACCTGCCCGTGGTGGACGCCGGCACCGTGATCGGCGTGATCTCGATCGGCGACCTGGTCAAGGCGGTGATCGAAGAGCAGCGCGAGGAGCTGGATCAGTTGCAGGAGTACATCAGGAGCTGAGGGGCTGGGAGTCGGGAAAAGAGAATGGGGACTGGGAAAGGCAGGAGCGCGGATCCCGCGTTATGCGTTTGGGCGTGATTCGCCTGGCGATGTCAGACCACGCAATGCGCTCTTGATCTGACGATTCCCCATTCCCGATTCCCCACTCCCGGCTTCACCGCCCGCACTGAATATCCTTGCCCGGCCCGGTCTCGATGGTGGCCAGCAGCGCCGCTGGCGGGGCGATGCTGCCCAGGGCGACGGCGATCGCGCCGCGCAGGCCCAGGGCCTTGAAGTCGGGGCGGAAGCTGGGGTCCTTGAAGGTGCCGCCGACGCGCAGCGGCGAGCGCAGGGCGAGGATGCTGTGGTCCTTGGGTTGCGCCTTCAGCAGCAGGTCCAGGCGTTCCTGGCCCAGGTCGATGGTGCCGCTGCCGACCAGCAGGGTGTCGGTGCTGTCGAAGGCCAGGCCGCGCGAGGTCATCACTCCGTGCTGCACGCCGAAGTCGCCGAACGCACAGCGTACCGGGATCTCGCGGTCCTTGGTCACCAGATACTTCAGCGATTCGGCGATATCCAGGCCGGCCAGCTCCATCACCAGATTGCTGATGCGGCCCTTGCCCATGCCGACGGCGACGCTGCCGTCGGCGCTGCCGAGCATCTGCGCGATCGAGTTGCCGCTGCCGGCCAACGCGATCTCGCCGCCGATCGCGCCCGCCGCTTCCTTGGCCAGTTTGCCGTCGGGGAACAGCTTGCCCAGTTGCACGCCGCGGATCGACACCTGCGCGCGGGTGAACAGCGTGGGCTTGCGTGCATCCATGCGGATGTCCGAGCGCAGATCGCCGCCGGCCACGCCGAAGTTCAGCGGTTGCAGCAGCAGCACGCCGTCATCGAGCTTCAGATGCGCATCCATGTCGTCCAGCGGCAGCGACGGCGCATTGATGCGCTGCGCCTTCCAGCGCACGTCGGCATCCATCGCGCGCAGCTTGCCGAGGTCGTATGGGGTGGACGGCAGCACCTTGTCGGTGGCGGCGAGCTTGGCTGCCTGCGCCTTCTGCTCGGCATTGGCGGTCTCGCCGGCGCCGGTGCGCGGCGGTGCGCCGACGAAGCCGGCCAGGTCGTCGAAATCCAGCCGCTGCGAACGCAGGTCGGCGCGCAGGAACGGGCGTTGCCCAGCGGTATCGATCTGCACGGTGCCGGCCAGGTCGCTGTCGCCGGCGCGGCCACGGAAGTCCTGGTAGCGCCAGCGATCGCCGTCGCGCTGCAGGCGTCCGTCCAACTGGTAGGGCGGGGTGGAGGGAATGGCGATGCCGAGCAGCGGATACAGGTGGGCCATGTCGGTGCCGGCCAGTTGCAGTTGCAGGTCGAACACGCGCAACTGGAACGGATTGGTGAGGGTGCCGCGCATGTGCGCGCGGGTGCTGCCGGCGCTGCCGCGCAGGTCGACGCGGAACGGATGGTCGCTCTCGCTCAGTTCCAGCGGCGAGGCGGTACTGCCTCTCAGGGTGAAGGGATTGCCGCGCCAGCGGCCGTCGCCGCTGACCGCGATCGGCGGGGCGGCATCGCCACGGCGGCGCTGCCCGACCTGGCTGTCGACGGCGATGTCGATCTCGGTGCGCCCGGCCGGATCCTGGAAGCGCAGATGTCCCTGCTGTACCCGCAGGGCGCCGAGCACGACCGGACGGCCGCCGTCGGACTGGCCGAACACCCAGTTGCCGGGCTGTGCGTTCGGTCCGGTTTCCAGCAGCAGGTCTGGCTTGGTCAGGCGGATCTCGGGGATACGCACGCGTCCGCGCAGCAGCGGCCACAGCGCGATGTCCAGTTCGGCGCGGTCGGCGCTGGCCATCTGCGGCTGCTTCGACCAGTCGGCGTTGGCGAAGCGCAGGCGATCGCCGCGCACGGTGATGATGCGGCCCAGGTCCACGTCGAGGTTGCCGTCGATATGGAAGGCGCGGCCGGTGCGCGCCTGCACCGCGCGTTCCACTGGCGCCTTGAACCAGTTCCAGTCGAAGATCAGGATGATGACGAGCAGGAGCAGCACCAGCGCGCCGAGCACGAACGGCCAGCGCCGCAGGCGGCCGTCGTTGCGCCGCCAGGGCCAGGAGCGGGATGCGGAAGCGGGGTCGCGAGCCATGCGGCCATCCTAGGCAGCCGCCGTGCACGGGGTGCGAAAGCGATCGTCGCCTCAGAGCACCTGACTGGTCACCGCCACGAAGTGGCAGACGCTGCCGGCGAGCACGAACAGATGCCAGATGGCGTGGAAGTAGCGCACGGTGTCGCGCTGGTAGAAGTAGGTGCCCAGGGTGTAGAACAGACCGCCGGCTAGCAGCCAGCCCAGGGTCCAGGCGTCGACGGAGCGCAGCAGCGGTTCGATCGCCACCACGATCAGCCAGCCCATCGCGATGTACAGGATGGTCGACAGCAGGCGGAAGCGACCAGTGAAGAACAGCTTGAAGATCACCCCGGCCACGGCGATGGTCCAGATCGCCGCGAACAGGCCCCAGCCCCACGGGCCGCGCAGGCCGATCAGGGTGAACGGGGTGTAGGTGCCGGCGATCAGCAGGTAGATCGCGCAGTGGTCGAAGATCTGCAGGCGCGCCTTTGCGCCGGGATGCGGGATGGCGTGGTACAGCGTCGAGGCCACGTACAGCAGCAGCAAGGTGACGCTGAACACGATCGCGGTGGCGAGCTGCCAGCCGTCGCCGTAGATGGCGGCGAGGGTGATCAGCACCGAGCCGCCGGCCAGCGCGGCGATGGCGCCGAGGCCGTGGGTCAGCGCACTGGCCAGTTCGTCGCGCCAGTCCGTGGAAGGCTGCGCGTCGGCGTTCGAGTAGGCGGGCGACCGGTCTGCATCCATGGGCCCGCACGGTACCGCAATTGCGAGCGGTTCGCATCCGCTGCGGCGCAACACGGCGCCGCCGGTTGAGCGTGCGCTCAGCCGGCGCACGCCCGCGGTCACATGGCGGTCATTCCACCGCCACGCTGTGCGCGTGTTCGCGCGTGGCGGCGAAGCGCACGTCCGGCGCACGTTCCTGCGCCAGTTGCAGGTTGACCCGGGTCGGCGCCAAGTAGACCAGTTCGCCGGCGGCGTCGATGCCGAGGTTCATCGCGTTCTTCTCGCGGAACTCTTCCAGCTTCTTGGGGTTGTCGCAGTGCACCCAGCGCGCGGTGACCACGCCCACCGGTTCGAAGCTGGCGTCCACGCCGTACTCGTCCTTGAGCCGGTAGGCGACCACGTCGAACTGCAGCGTGCCGACCGCACCGAGGATCAGGTCGTTGCTCATCAGCGGGCGGAAGAACTGGGTGGCGCCTTCCTCGGACAGCTGCGCCAGGCCCTTCTGCAATTGCTTGAGCTTGAGCGGGTCGCGCAGGCGCGCGCGGCGGAACAGTTCCGGGGCGAAGTTGGGAATGCCGGTGAACGACAGCGACTCGCCTTCGGTGAAGGTGTCGCCGATGGAGATGGTGCCGTGGTTGTGGATGCCGATGACGTCGCCGGGGTAGGCCTCGGCGGCGATCTCGCGGTCGCTGGCCATGAAGGTCAGCGCATTGGCCAGCTTGACCTCCTTGCCGGTGCGCACGTGCAGGGTCTTCATGCCGGCGGCGAAGCGGCCGGAGCAGATGCGCATGAAGGCGACGCGGTCGCGATGCTGCGGATCCATGTTGGCCTGGATCTTGAACACGAAGCCGGTCAGCTTGTCCTCGCCGGCCTGCACCTGGCGGCCGGTGGTGGCGCGCGGCTGCGGCGGCGGTGCGTGCTCGGCGAAGAAGTCCAGCAGCGGCTGCACGCCGAAGTTGTTGACGCCGGAGCCGAAGAACACCGGGGTCTGCTTGCCGGCGCGGTAAGCGTCCAGGTCGAAGGCGTGGCTGGCGCCCTGCACCAGTTCCAGTTCCTCGCGCAGGTCGGCCAGCATCTGTTCGCCGATCTTCTCGGCCAGGCCGGGCGCGTCCAGCGACGGGAAGATGGTCGAATCCTGGCGGGTGAAGTTGCGGCCGGGTTCGTACAGGTGCACTTCGCCGGTCACCAGGTGCACCACGCCCTTGAGGCGCTGGCCCATGCCGATCGGCCAGGTCACCGGCGCGCACTCGATGCCGAGCACGGTCTCGACCTCGTCGAGCAGGTCGATCGGATCCTTGCCCTCGCGGTCGAGCTTGTTGATGAAGGTCATGATCGGCGTGTCGCGCAGCCGGCACACCTCCATCAGCTTGATGGTGCGCTCTTCCACGCCCTTGGCCACGTCGATCACCATCAGCGCCGAGTCCACCGCGGTGAGCACGCGGTAGGTGTCCTCGCCGAAGTCGGCGTGGCCGGGGGTGTCGAGCAGGTTGATGATCTTGCCTTCGTACGGGAACTGCATCACCGACGAGGTCACCGAGATGCCGCGTTCCTTTTCCAGCGCCATCCAGTCCGAGGTGGCATGGCGCGCGGCCTTGCGGCCCTTCACCGAGCCGGCCATCTGGATCGCCCCGCCGAACAGCAGCAGCTTTTCGGTCAGCGTGGTCTTGCCGGCGTCGGGATGGGAAATGATGGCGAAGGTGCGGCGGCGCGCAGCTTCGGTGGCGACTTCGGACATGGGCGGCACGCCCGGAAGGGCGTCATCGGCAACGGAGGAAGCCCGCGATTATAGCGGGCTTCCCGCTACGGCCGTTCAGTTGAGCAGCCAGGGGTGCGGGCGCTTGCTGGATTGGCGTGCCACCAGGTTGTAGACGATGACCATGCCGAGCAGCAGCAGGCTCCAGGCTGGTGCCAGCCAGTGCGGTGCCACCGCGCGGGGCAGGCCGACCTGGCCGATGCTGATGGCGCCCAGCAGCGTCAGTGCGCAGTGCGCCACGACCAGCGCCAACACGCTGCGCGGCCAGCGCAGGCAGGCCAGCAAGATGGTGCTGGCAAGCAGGGTCCCGGTCAGGGTGATCGACACCGTCAGTGGGTAGTAGGCGGTCGGGGCGTGTCTGAGCAGCCCGAGCAGCCAGGACAGGCCCAGCCACGGAAGCATCGCCGCGATCGCGCATTTCAGCACCACCTGGTTGAACAGCGTGCCGATCTGCCCGGGTGCGCCCATGCCGGGCAGCAGGGCACTTTCCATCAGGCCGAGGTTGCCGTGCTTGCGCCACAGCCACAGTCGTTGCAGGAACTTCGCGCTGGACAGGTTGGCCATGACGTTGGCCAGGATCAGCGGCAGCGTCGGCGATTGCGTGCCCACCAGCAGCAGCGTCCACAGCAACACCAGCGACGGCATGACGAGGACGGCCAGCGCGGTGCCGGCCGCGCTGCCGGGAGCGAAACCTGGACCGAGTGCGAAGCGCATGGCGCGTTCCGGTGCGCCGTGCAGGCCCGAGGGAACGCTGGGGCGCGCGATGCCCTGCATCCACCCACGGCGCCCGGTTTGCGATGCGACCACCTGCCTGATCGCGCCATCGCCGGGCAGGCGCGGCTGCAGGTTCATCCACAGCGGACGCAGCCACGGCGCGAGCGCGACGGGCCGAGGCGTGCTGGCGCGGCGGTACGCCCACGTCGCGCCCGCGACGCACGCTGCAGCGATGACCAGCATGGTGCTGCGCGGGTGCGCGTCCAATGGCACGCCGACCCAGTAGTGCAGCATGAAGCCGAGGGGCGGCAGACACAGCAGTGCGGTACTGGACCACGCTGGCGCTGTCGCCAGCAGCAGCCCGCCGGACGCGCACAGCAGCAGCGTCGGTGCCGTCAGGCTGGGATCGCTGCCGCGGGGCACGTACAGCAGGACCGGCACCAGCACGGTGCCGGCCACCGCCAATGCGAACAGGCGCACGAAGCGCTTGCGCAGCCCCGGAAGGCGCAGACGATGCGCCTGCTCGAGCAGGCTCAGCAAGCGTGCGCCGAGTCGTGCCCAGAGCAGCAGCACGATGGGGCAGGTCAGCACCAGCGGCGATGGTGGATTGTCGACCCACGTCAGGGCCAATGCCGCGGCGATCACCCAGGGGTAGACCCATCGGGTCCTGCCCGATGCCGCGTACAGCAGGCGCAGATCGGCGAGCAGGCGCTTCATCCCGCCACCTCGATGAACAGGTCCTCCAGGCCGAGCCGGTCGATGCGCAGACCGGGCACGCCGAGCAGGGCGGAAGGCGGTTCGCTGGCGTGCAGCAGTACGGCGGTGCCGCCGTCGGCGCTGCGGCGCCGTGCGAGTTCGCCGCGCAGCACGGCGTCGCCGAGCAGCGCGGCGGCGGCCGACGGCAGCGTGAGTCGCAACACGCTGTCCTTGAGTTCGTCCAGCGGCTGGTCGAGCAGCAGCCGGCCCTGGTGCAGGAAAGCCACGCGCGATGCCACCCGTTCCAGGTCGCTGACGATGTGGCTGGAGAACAGCACGGTGGTGCCGGCATCGCAGGTTTCGGTGACGATCTCGCGCATCAGGTCGCGGCGCGCCACCGGATCCAGCGCCGAGGCCGGTTCGTCCAGCACCAGCAGCGCCGGCCGCGCCGCCAGCGCCCGCACCAGGGCCAGGCGCTGGGCCTGGCCGGGCGAAAGCGTGTCGATGCGCTGGCGGCGGTCCAGTTCCCAGCGCTGCAGCAGCGTGTCGGCGCGCTGCGGGTCCCAGTGCGGATAGAGCTGCGCGGCGAAGGCGAGCAGTTCCGCCACGCGCATCCAGCCGAAGGCCTGGGGCTGCTGGGGCACGAAGCCGATGCGCGCCTTGCGCGCGTCGTCCAGGCGCAGCGCCGGACCGCCGAATACCTGCGCCTGGCCGCGCTGCGGCTGCAGCAGGCCGAGCAGGCAGGCCAACAGGGTGCTCTTGCCGGCGCCGTTGCGGCCGATCAGTCCGACCACCTCGCCGCGCCCGATCTGCAGGCCCACGCCTCGCAGCACGTCGCTGGCACCGAACGCCAGGTGCAGGTCGTGCGCCGCCAGCGGCAGGTCCATGTCCAGATCGGTCTGGATTGCGCTCTGCATCGCCACGCTACTCATCGCCAGGTTCTCCAAACAACTGTTCAAGACGTTCGATCACGGGAGGCGCCGGCAGGCCCAGTTCGCGGCAATGCCGGACCAGTTCCTGCAGCCGGGGTTCGATCAACTCCAGGCGCTGCCGTTGCGGTGCGGCGGCGGTCGCGGCCACCGCCATGCCGCGACCGCGCAGGCGTTCCAGCACGCCCTCGGCTTCGAGCTGGCTGTAGGCGCGCGAGACCGTCATCGGGTTCACCGCGTGGACCGCGGCGACCTCGCGTACCGAAGGCAGACCGTCGCCTGGGCGCAATTGCCCGGCGGCGACCAGGCGGCGGATCTGTTCGGCGATCTGCCGGTAGATCGGCTCGGGGGCGCTGGGTTGGACGTGGAGATGGGTTGCATCCATGTGTATTAATACATCAATACACTTGGTGAATGTCAATGCGTTTGCCGACGAACGGTAGGCGGCGCGCTCAGGGTGGAGTGGGATGGGCGAAGCGCAATTCGCCCAGCGGGCCGACCATCCGGAACGGCACCGATTCCAGGCGCAGGCCGCGGTTGAGCTGGACGGCGAAATGCAGGTGCGGGCCGCTGCTCAGGCCGGTGTTGCCGGACAGGCCGAGGCGGTCGCCGCGCTGCACCGCCTGGCCCACCCGCACCTGCACGCCGCCTGGGGCCAGGTGTGCGTAGATCGCCATGCTGCCGTCGGCGTGCACCACCCGCACCAGATTGGCGGCCTGACCCAGGCGCGGGTCGGTGCCGGATTCGCGGAAGTCGTCGCGCACCTCCATCACCACGCCCGCGCGCGCGGCCAGCACCGGCGTGCCGTCGGGCAGGGCGAAATCCAGGGCATAGGCGTTGGCCGGGTCGCGATGGCTGAAGGCGCCGCCGAAGCCCTGGTCGATGCGCACCGGGCGATCGGCGAACGGCAGGGCATACAGCACCGCGTCGGCATGGGCGCGCGGCGAACCGGGGACGGCCTCGATGCGCAGTCGGGCGCCGTCGCCGCCGGCCTCAGCGAGGTCGCCGGGGGGATACAGGCGCGCGACCACGCGGCGCTCGCCGGCGGCCAGCTCCGCGGTCAACGGCAGCGCGGGGACGGCGGTGAAGCCGGCGCTGTCGCCGAGCAGGCGGATCTGCACCGGGCCGCCGAGCGGATTGCCCAGTGCAACCTCGCGCAGGCCGCTGTCGCGGGCGCTCACCTGCAGCCACGCTGGCGACGGTGCCGCCACCGGCCGCGGCGCGTTCCAGCGCAGCAACGGCTGCGCGAACGCGGCGGTCGCTGCCGCCAGCGACAGGACCACGGCAAGCCAGCGGCGGGGGCGGCGTCGGCGCACGGGCAGGGGCAGCGATGGGGAAAGCGGAGTATGGCCGAGGCCAGGGATCGAAAAATCATATCGCTTCATCCGAATAAAGAGATTGACATGGCCGAAAATCGCTGGCATCGTGGCTCCACCATCGAGACCGGCGGAGGGACAGGCCCTTTGATGCCGGGGCAGCCAGCGGACGCGCAAGCGCCCGTGTAGGTGCCAAATCCTGCGGGGACCACCGCGTCCGCCGAAAGATGGTTCGATCCATGCCTTCTGCATGGCGAACGCGAGCTCCGCGAAGCTCGATGGCCGTTCCTCTCCGGATACCGCCATGCGCCTCGTGAACTCGCCTGATCGCCCCACCTCCGCCACTCCGTCCCACGACCGCGTTGCCGCGCCGGCCGACGGCGTGCACGCGATGCGTGGCGAGATCGCGGTCGCGTTGCCGCTGCGCCACGCCGGTGTGCAACTGCTGCGCCTGCGCTACGAACTGAGCGGCCCGGCTGCCGCGCCGGTGGTGTTCGTTGCCGGCGGCATCTCCGCGCACCGCCACCTCGCCGCCAACGCCAGTTTTCCCGAGAAGGGCTGGGCCGAAGGCCTGGTCGGGCCGGGGCGGGCGCTGGATCCCACCCAGCGGCGGCTGCTGGCGTTCGATTTCGTCGGTGCCGACGGCAGCCTGGACGCGCCGATCGACAGTGCCGACCAGGCCGATGCCATCGCCGCGCTGCTGGACGCGCTGGACATCGCGCAACTGCACGGGTTCGTCGGCTACTCCTACGGTGCGCTGGTCGGCCTGCAACTGGCGGTGCGGCATCCGCAGCGCCTGCAGAAGCTGATTGCGGTCAGCGGCGCGCACCGCGCGCATCCGTATGCCGCGGCCTGGCGCGCGCTGCAGCGCCGCGCCGTGGCACTGGGCCAGTTGCAATGCGCCGAGAGCCACGGGCTGTCGCTGGCCCGGCAGTTCGCGATGCTCAGCTACCGCACTCCGGAGGAATTCGGCGAACGCTTCGACGCGGCGCCGGAAGTGATCAACGGCCGCGTCCGCGTCGCCGCCGAAGATTACCTGGACGCCGCCGGCGCGCAGTACGTGGCGCGCACCCAGGTCAACGCCTACCTGCGCCTGTCCGAATCCATCGACCTGCACCGCATCGAGCCGGCCGCCGTCGCCGTGCCCACCGTGGTGGTGGCGGTCGAAGGCGACCGCCTGGTGCCGCTGTCGGACCTGGTCACCCTGGTCGAAGGCCTGGGCCCGCGCGGCAGCCTGCGCGTGCTGCGTTCGCCCTACGGCCACGACGCCTTCCTGAAAGAAACCGATCGCATCGACGCGATTCTCGCCACCGCCCTTCGCCCCACCGGAGTTGCCGCATGAGCACTGCCCACGACACCGATCTGCCCTGTAGTGCCGCCACCGCCGCGGTCCGCGCCGGCATCGACCGCGATACCGCCTACGGTGCGGTGACCCCGCCGATCGTGCTGTCGTCGAACTTCAGCTTCGACGGCTTCGGCAACAAGCGCCAGTACGACTACACCCGCAGCGGCAACCCCACCCGCGACTTGCTCGGCGAAGCGCTGGCGGAACTGGAAGGCGGCGCCGGTGGGGTGATCACCGCCACCGGCATGGGCGCGATCAACCTGGTGCTCAATGCGCTGCTGCAGCCCGGCGACAAGCTGGTGGTCCCGCACGACGCGTACGGCGGCAGCTGGCGCCTGTTCAACGCGCTGGCCAAGAAGGGTCACTTCGAACTGATCACCGCCGACCTGACCGATCCGCGCTCGCTGGCCGATGCGCTGGCGCAGGCGCCGAAACTGGTGCTGATCGAGACCCCGTCCAACCCGCTGCTGCGCATCACCGACCTGCGTTTCGTCATCGACGCCACGCACAAGGCCGGCGCGCTGGCGGTGGTCGACAACACCTTCCTGTCGCCGGCGCTGCAGACCCCGATCGCCTTCGGTGCCGACCTGGTGATCCACTCCACCACCAAGTACGTCAACGGCCACAGCGACGTGGTCGGTGGCGCGGTGATCGCGGCCGATGCCGAACTGCACCAGCAACTGGTGTGGTGGGCCAATGCGCTGGGCCTGACCGGCTCGCCGTTCGATGCGTTCCTGACCCTGCGCGGCCTGCGCACGCTGGACGCGCGCCTGCGCGCGCACCAGGAGAACGCGCAGGCGGTGGTGGAATTGCTGACCACGCACGCCGCGGTGCGCCAGGTGTACTACCCGGGCCTGGCCTCGCATCCGGGCCACGCGGTGGCGGCGCGGCAGCAGCGCGGCTTCGGCGCGATGATCAGTTTCGAACTGGCCGGCGGCGAGGCCGAGGTGCGCGCCTTCGTCGATGGCCTGCGCTACTTCACCCTGGCCGAATCGCTGGGCGGCGTGGAGAGCCTGATCGCGCATCCGGCGACCATGACCCATGCGGCGATGACCGCCGAGGCGCGCGCCAAGGCCGGGATTTCCGACGGCCTGCTGCGCCTGTCGGTGGGCATCGAATCCAGTGCGGATCTGGTCGCCGACCTGCAGGCCGGCCTGAAGCGCGCGCAACGCGCCGGCGAGGCGCTGGCCCGCAAACGGGTGGACGCGTGAGCAGCGGGTTGGCCGATGCGCCGCTGGCGCCGCTGCGCACGGTGCCCGACGTGGCCACCGCGCGGCTGGGCCTGCTCGGCACCGGCACCGTCGGCCGCGCCTTCGTCGCGCGCTACCAGGCGCTGCAGCAGCGCCGGCCCGGCTTGCCGACCTTCGCCTGGCTGGCCAATTCGCGCACCGTTGCCGATTGCACGGTGACGCCGGCGCAGGCGCTGGTCGCGGCCAATGCCGCCGCGCGCACGGTGCAGGCGGTGACGTTGCCGGAGGACCTGAGCCGTGGCGACATCGTGGTCGACGCCACCGCCAGCGAGGCGGTGGCGCAGCGCCATGCCGAGTGGCTGCGGCGCGGCGTGCACGTGGTCACCGCCAACAAGCTCGGCCAGGGCGCCGCGCTGGCGCGGGCCGAACAGATCCAGGCCGCCCGCCATGCCGCCAGCACCCACTACGGCGACAGCGCCACGGTCGGGGCCGGGCTGCCGTTGCTGAGCAGCCTCCGCGCGCTGGTCGCCGGTGGCGACCATATCCATGCGGTGGAAGGCGTGCTGTCCGGCTCTTTGGCCTGGCTGCTGCATCGCTACGACGGCCACCGCGCCTTCTCCGCGTGCGTACGCGAGGCCGCGGCCGCCGGCTACACCGAGCCCGATCCGCGCGAGGACCTGTCCGGCGAGGACGTGCGGCGCAAGCTGCTGATCCTGGCCCGCGCCGCCGGCCTGCCGTTGCGTGCCGAGCAGGTGCAGGTGGAGTCGCTGGTGCCGGCCACGCTGGCCACGGTGCCGCTGGCGCAACTGGATGCCGCACTCGAACAATTGGACGCGCCGCTGGCAGTGCGCCTGGCGCAGGCACAGGCCGCCGGTGCCTGCCTGCGCTTCGTCGGTCGCTTCGATGCGCACGGCGCCTCGGTGGGCCTGCGCGTGCTGCCGCTGACACATCCATTGGCCAGCGGTGCCGGCACCGACAACCGCGTCGCCATCCACAGCGACCGCTATCTGCAGCAGCCGCTGCTGATCCAGGGGCCGGGCGCGGGCGCCGATGTCACCGCGGCGGCCTTGCTCGACGACGTGCTGCGGATCGCGGTGCGCTGAGCGAAGCGAACGACGCCCGCCGTCATGTGCGGGCATCGCGGTTCGGACTGGGGCGATACCGACGGGCAGTCGGCGTGTAGGCAACGCTGCCTGCACGCCGATGCGTGCGGGTCACGCGGCGCGGCCGTCGCGCGTTGCACGACGGCCGCCGCCGCAGCTCATTGCAGACCCTGGCCCATGGTCTTCAGCAACTCGCCCTGGTAGTCGCCGCTGAATTCCCAGAAGAACGCGCCGCCCAGGCCCTGGGTCTTGACGTAGTTCATCTTCTCGGTGACCAGCGCCGGGTTGTCGTAGCTCCAGAAGGTGCTGCCGTCGTACTTCCAGTGCGCATGCGCCTGCGCGTCGACATAGCTGGTGCCGGCGCGGCCGCGCAGCACCTTGTAGTCCTCGATGCCCGCCTCGTAGGTACCCGGTGCGGCGCTGCCGCTCTGGTACAGGCCGTGGTTGACGTTGGGCACGTTGGTCCAGCCACGCCCGTAGAAGCCGATGCCGAGGTTGAGCTTGGCGGCGGGCACGCCACGGTCGAGGAAGGCCTGGATGGCGTCGTTGCTGTTGTAGTAGCGCTGGTCGCCGCTGGACGGATCGGCCGACGACTCGAACAAGGCGGAGTGATGGTTGGTCTGCGGATCCCAGGCGCCGTGGAAGTCGTAGGTCATCACGTTGAGGTAGTCCAGGTACGGCGCGTACAGGTTCGGGTCGGTGACCCGGATCTTGTCGATGCCGGCGCCGACCGCCACGGTCAGCAGCAGCCCCGGCTGCACCTGGTCGAGCTGGCGGCGGAACTCGGCCAGCAGCGCGGTGAAGTTCTGCCGGTCTTCCGCGCTGCCGCAAGCGATGCCGCAGGCCACCGGATATTCCCAGTCGATGTCGATGCCGTCGAACACCCCGGCCGCGGCCGCGCTGCCGCCGGCGCCGTCGGTGACCGGCAGGTTGCCGCGGATGTAGGCATCGATGCACGAGGCGACGAAGGCCTGGCGGTTCTCGGCGCGCGCGGCGCTGGAGAAGCCGCGCGACCAGGTCCAGCCGCCCAGCGAGATCAGCACCTTCAGCCCCGGATGCGCGGCCTTGAGCTTCTTCAGCTGGTTCCAGTTGCCGCGCAGCGGCTGGTCCCAGGTATCGCCCACGCCGTCCACGCTCTGCGCGGCGGAGAACGCCTTGGTGTAGTCGGCGAAGGCATCGCCGCCGGCGCCGGTGCTGCTGTCCGACGGCTGGGTGACGCCGACTTCGCAGCGGTTGTTGCGGACATTGCCGAAGGCGTAGTTGATGTGGGTCAGGTAGCCGGCGGCGCCGCTGGTCTGGATGTCGCGCACCTGGTAGTTGCGGCCGTAGATGCCCCACTGGGTGAAGTAGCCGATCACGCGCTTGCTGCCGCCGGCGCTGGCGGGCAGGGTGCGCACGCTCAGCGTGGCGCTGCTGGCCGAGACGTTGCCGGCGTTGTCGCGGGCACGGACCGCGTAGGCGTACGCAGTGTCGGCGATCAGCGCCGAGTCGGTGTAGCCGGTGGTGCTGGAGGTGCCCACGCGATTGCCGTCGCGGAGGATGTCGTAGCCGGCCAGGCCGCTGCCGCCGGCGTTGTCGGAGGCCGCGTTCCAGCTCAGAGTGATGGCGTTGCTGGCGCGCGTGGCCGCGGCCAGGCCGGTCGGCACGCTCGGCGCGGTGGTGTCGGTGGACGCCGCCGCGATAGTGATTGCGACGGCGGCCGAGGTGGTGCGCGCGCCCGCGTTGTCGGTGGCCACGGCGGTGAGGCTGTAGTCGCCGGCCGCTGCGCCGCTCCAGGACAGCGTGTACGGCGCGCCGCTGACGCTGCCGAGCGAGGTGCTGCCGCGGAAGAATTCGACCCGCGCCACGCTGCCGTCGGGATCGCTGGCCGATGCCTGCAAGGCGATGGTGGTGCCGACCGCGAAGCGGGTGCCGCTCGTGGGCGCGGTCATGGCCACGCTCGGTGGCTGGTTGCTCGAACCGCCATCGCAGGTGCCCAGGTCCTGGTACCAGCCGCAACTGGTGCAGTAGGTCGGCGCGGTGTTCCAGATCGGACTGTTGGCGCGGTACAGGTGGCCGGCGTAGGTCAGGGTGTCGCCGGCGGCGTAGATGGTGGCCGGGTTCCAGGCGGCCACGCCGGTGCACGCGGCGGCCCAGGTCTGGCCGGGCACGAGGCCGGCCAGGACGAGACAACAGAACAGCAACCACGATCCAGCGGATTTCGTGTTCATGGTGACGCCTCCGATGCGGTAGGTAGCGCGACTGAGGAGCGGCGGTGAGCCGCCATCTGGTTCCTTGAGTCCGATCACCCGGGGGCTTGGAGACGCGTGGCGCCGACGTCGTTTGACTCGCACGCGGACCGGGCACGCGCAGGGTCCGAACGAGAAGACAACGTTGTCAACCGACAAATCCGACGAATGCGAGACAGATCCAGGATTGCTGCGATGACAACGTTTTCATGATTGTTCGATGCTGCGGTGCAGTGCGGGTGTGTCGAGTGCACCGAAGCGTGCGTGGTGCAGGGCGTGAGGCACACCGCCGAGCGGATGCGTGCAGCGCGCGCTGCTTGTCGATGCTGCCGCGGTGGTGCCGCGACGACCCGAGAGATTCCGCGGCAAGACGCGTTCGCGCCGCCGTGCAGGATCAGTCACCGGACCTGTCGCGGGTGTGCGCGCTCAGGGCGCCTCGCCCAGCGCCTCGAGCAAGGCCGTATTGAACCGTTGCGGCGCTTCCACCTGCGGCGAATGGCCGAGGTCGTCGAAGGCGACCAGGCGCGCGCCGGGAATCGTCGCGGCCGCGCGCTTGCCCAAGGCCGGGTAGTCGCCCAGGGTCGCCGCCAGCGCCGGTGGCGCCAGGTCCTTGCCGATCGCGGTCCGGTCGCGCTGGCCGATGAACAGGGTGGTCGGCACGCGCAGTTGCGGGAAGCGCTGCACCACCGGCTGGTTGAACACCATGTCCGAGGTCAGCGCCTGGTTCCAGGCCACGCGGTCGCCGCCGGGACCGGCGTACAGGCCGGCCTGCATGCTCACCCAGCGGTCGTACTCGGGCTTCCACTGTCCGCCGTAGTAGACGGTTTGCTGGTATTGCTTGATCGAAGCCGCGTCGGTCTTGCGTTCCTTGGCGTACCAGTCGTCGACGCTGCGCCACGGCACGCCGGCGGCCTTCCAGTCCTCCAGCCCGATCGGGTTGACCAGCAGCAGCTGGCTCACGTCCTGCGGATACTGCAGCGCGTAGTGCGCGGCGAGCATGCCGCCCATCGAATGGCCGACGATCGCGGCGCGGGTCACGCCGGCCTGTTGCAGCAACGCATGGGTATTGGCCGCCAGTTGCGCGAAGCTGAACTGATAGGCCTGCGGCTTGCTCGACTTGCAGAAGCCGATCTGGTCCGGCGCCAGCACCCGGTAGCCCTGTGCCACCAGCGCGGCGATGGTCGATTCCCAGGTCGCCGCGCAGAAGTTCTTGCCGTGCAGCAGCACCACGGTGCGGCCGTTCGGCGTGCCGGTCGGGGCCACGTCCATGTACGCCATCTGCAGCGGCTGGCGCTGCGAGTCGAAGCGGTACCAGTGCACCGGATAGGGATAGGCGAAGCCTTCCAGTTGCGCGCCGTAGCGTGGCGGCGTATCGGTGGCGGAGGCGAGCGGCGACAGGGCGAGGGCGGCGAGCAGCAGGCAGTGGCGCATGGGAGCAGGGCGGCAGACGTGATGGACCACGACCTTAGCCCGGCCTGCGCTTGCCAGGCGTCAACGCGTCACGCGGGCGGCGGCAGGCTGCCGCCGTTGTGCACCAGGGTCAGGCAGGCGTGGTGCTGCATCCGCGCGAGCGGTTCCTGCAGCGCCGCCAGCACCTGTTCGGCCTGCGCACCGAGCACCGGCCGGTACGCCGCCCAGCCGTTGCGGCCCTTGGCCTTGGCCTGGTACAGCGCACGGTCCGCCAGTACCAGCAGTTGTTCCCAGCCGAGCAGGTTGTCGGGGTCGTGCACGAACGGGAATTCCGCCAGCCCGATCGAGCAGGTGACCCGGCCCTGGCGGCCGTGGTCGAGCACGAAGGGGTGCGCGGCGACCGAGCGGCACAGCCGTTCCGCGGCCATGGTGAGGTTCTCGCGCGGCGCCGAACGCAGCACCAGCAGGAACTCCTCGCCGCCCCAGCGCACCACGTAGTCGCTTTCGCGGGTCAGCCGCACCAGCAACTGCGCCATCTGCTGCAGCACCGCGTCGCCGGTGTGGTGGCCGCCGCTGTCGTTGATCGACTTGAAGTGGTCGATGTCGATCAGCGCGAACAGCATGCCCGAGGACAGCATGTCCTCGTCGTTGGCGGCCATGCGCCGGTACAGCGCGATGTCGCTGGGGATGTGCAGCGACAGGTAGCGGCGGTTGCGCAACTGGGTCAGTTCGTCGGTGAAGCTGGCCTCCTGCAGGCGCTGGTTGGCCGCCTGCAGCGCCTGGGTGCGCTCGCGCACCTGGCGTTCGAGGATGTCGCGCTGGCGCCGGTTGTGCAGCCGCGCCAGGGCCACCGCGCACAGCAGCAGGGCGAACGCGCCCAGCGTCAGCAGCAGCCTGTAGAACGGCGTCTCCTGGAAGCGCAGCGCGATCCGCAGCGGCAGCCGCGCCGGCGCGGCCGCCCACACGCCGGCGTTGTTGCTGCCGGTGACTTCGAAGACGTAGTCGCCGCCGGGCAGGTTGGTGTAGCTGACCGCGCGCTGGCGGATGTCGTCGAGGGTGCGCCAGCCGCGGTCGTAGCCGAGCAGGCGGTAGCGCAGCTCGACGTTCTGCGGCGCCTGGAACGAGGCGGCGGTGAACTCGAAGTCGAGGTCGCGCGCGCCTTCCGGCAGCGGTGCCGGCAGCGCCTGCGGCGTCAGCCACTGGCCCAGCGCACGCACCCGCTCCACCACCGGCTGCGGCGCCACCGGATTCTTGACGATGCCGGCGGTGTCGAGCGCGACCACGCCGTCGCGGCTGGGCAGCCACAGCGCGCCGTGCTCGATGAAGCCCTTGCCGTTGCCGGCGCCGTTGCAGCACATGCCCTGCACGCCGCCATGGCGCTGCGCGCGCTCGGTGAGCATCAGTTCGGCGTTCAGCGGCGCCTGTGGCGACGCCGCATGGCGCAGCAGGTCGGCCAAGCGCACGCGGTAGACCCCGCGCAGGCCGGCCACCCAGATCGCGCCGCGGCCGTCGTCGGCGATGAAGAACGCGGCGTTCACCGGCAGCCCATCCTGTTCCCCGAACGCGTACCAGTGCGCGCCGTCGAACAGCCACAACTGCTCGTTGAGGGTGCCGACCAGCCATTGCCCGCCGGGCAGCTCGTGGATCGCGGTGACGTCGGCGCTGGCCAGCGCCGAGCCCGGCGGCGCCAGCGCGACCAAGCGCTCGTCGCGCAGCGCGTACAGGCCCGACTGCGCGCCGATCAACAGGCGCCCGTCGCGGGTCTCGTGGATCAGCCGCACGCGCGGATCGCGCAGGCCCTCAGCCGTGCCGTAGCGGCGCAGCCGCGTGCCGTCGGCGCGGAACAGGCCGTCGGTGCTGGCGAACCACAGCCGCTGCGCGCGATCGCGGACGATCCCGCTGATCTGCAGGTCGCGCAGCGGCGCCAGCCAGTCCGGCTGGCTGAGCCGGCCGTCGCGGTATAGGGCGGCGCCATGGCGGGTGCCGATCCACAGCTGGCCGGGTTCGGCCAGCAAGGTATAGGGCGCCTCGTTGTGCAACTGCGCCAGGCTCAGGCGCGGTTGGTAGCGGCCATCGCGCAGCTGCGACAGGCCGCTGTCGGTGCCGACCCACAGCGATCCGTCCGGATCGCGCGCCAGGGTCCACACCAGCGCGTCGTCCAGCCCTTCGTGCGTGCTGTAGCGTCGGGTCCAGCCGTTCCACAGCCGGGTTGCGCCGTTCCAGCTGCTGCCCAGCCACAGGTTGCGCTCGCGGTCCTCGAAGATGGCGTTGACGCCGACGTTCGGCTTGTTCTCCGGGTTGCGTTCGACGATGGCGCCATCGCGCACGCGCAGCAGCGCGCCGGGCTGTCCCACCCACAGGTTGCGGTCGCTGTCCTCGAACAGGGCCTGCACGGCGCGCCGGCTGGTCCCGGTCGGGTCGGGCAGCCATTGCCAGCGGCTGTCGCGGCGCAGCAGCAGTCCGTCGCGGGTGCCGGCCCAGAGCGTGCCTTGCGCCTCCAGCAGATGCTGCACCGGCGTCGCGCCGGCCTCCTGCGGCAGTGCCAGCGACTCCGGCGCGTCCTGGCCGGCGACGAAGCGCAGCACCGCGCCACGCGTGCCCACCCACAGCGCGTCGGCGCGCGGCAGCAGCGTGTAGGCGCCGCCGGCGATACGGTGGCGCAGCTGCAGGCGATCGCCTTGCACCGCGTAGACGCCATCCTGCGCCGCGACCAGCACGCTGCCGTGTGCGTCGGTCGCGATCGCTTCGATATTGAGCAACGGCGCCTGCGGATCCTGCGGCAGCAGCGTGGTGAAGCGTCCGTCGCGGTACCGCGACAGGCCGCGGTAGGTGCCGATCCACAGCGTGCCGGCGGCGTCCACGTGCAGCGCCTTGATCAGGTTGCCGGGCAGATGCGCCGGCGCGCCCTCGTTGAACGAGGTCATGCGCACGCCGTCGAAGCGGGTCAGCCCGCCCATCGTGCCGATCCACAGATAGCCCTGACGGTCTTGGGCGAACGCCTGCACGCTCAGCTGCGGCAGGCCCTGGTCCAGCCCCCAGCCTTCGCGCTCGTAGTGATGGAACTGCTTGTCCGGCTGCAGTGCCCACGCCTGCGGCACGCATGCGCTCCACGCTGTCGAGAGCATGGCCAGCTGTAGCGCCAGCAGGCGCCAGGAGGCGTGTGGAAACCGCAAGCGCATGCCCATGCCGGATCGGCCGACGTCTCTGTCGTTAGCGGCAACGCCACGCGGATCTTGATGCGCGCGGCAGCGAGGACGCTGGTGATCACCCGGGCCAGCGTCCATCGGGCTGGCTCAGCACTCGATGACGTTCACCGCCAGCCCGCCGCGGCTGGTTTCCTTGTACTTGTCCTGCATGTCGCGGCCGGTGTCGCGCATGGTGCGGATCACCTTGTCCAGCGACACCTTGTGCTTGCCGTCGCCGCGCATCGCCATGCGGCTGGCGTTGATCGCCTTGACCGCGCCCATCGCGTTGCGCTCGATGCACGGGATCTGCACCAGGCCGCCGATCGGGTCGCAGGTCAGGCCGAGGTTGTGCTCCATGCCGATCTCGGCGGCGTTCTCGATCTGCCCCGGCTTGCCGCCGAGCGCGGCGACCAGGCCGCCGGCGGCCATCGAGCAGGCCACGCCGACCTCGCCCTGGCAGCCGACCTCGGCGCCGGAAATGGAGGCGTTTTCCTTGTACAGGATGCCGATCGCCGCGGCGGTGAGCAGGAAGTCGAACACGCGCTGTTCGTCGGCGCCGGGGCAGAAGCGGTCGAAGTAGTGCAGCACCGCCGGGATGATCCCCGCCGCGCCGTTGGTGGGCGCGGTGACCACGCGGCCGCCGGCGGCGTTCTCTTCGTTGACCGCCAGCGCGTACAGGTTGACCCAGTCCAGCGTGGTCAGCGGATCGCGCATCGCCGCTTCCGGCTTGGACGACAGCTCGCGGTACAGCGCCGGCGCGCGCCGCGACACGTGCAGGCCGCCGGGCAGGGTGCCTTCCTCGCGGATGCCGCGGGTCACGCAGGCCTGCATCGCGCCCCAGATCTCGCGCAGGCCGGCGCGGATCTCGTCCTCGCTGCGCCAGCACTTCTCGTTCTCGAACATCAGCGCGGCGATGCTCAGGCCGCTGCGCGCGGCCTGCGCCAGCAGCTCGTCGCCGCTCTTGAACGGGTAGGGCAGCGGCGTCTCGTCGGCGACGATGCGGTCGTCGGCGGCGTCGTCCTGGTTGACCACGAACCCGCCGCCGACCGAGTAGTAGTCGCGCGTGGCGATGACTTCGTCGTTGGCGGCGTAGGCGGTGAAGCGCATGCCGTTGGTGTGGTACGGCAGCTTCTGTCGCTTGTTCATCGCCAGGTCGCGCTTCTCGTCGAAGGCGATCTCGTGCCGGCCGAGCAGGTTGATGCGTTTGCTGCTGCGGATCCGCTCCAGCGCACCGGGGATGATGTCCGGATCGATCAGGTTCGGGCGCTGGCCTTCCAGGCCCAGCAGCACCGCCTTGTCGGTGCCGTGGCCGCGCCCGGTCAACGCCAGCGAGCCGAACACTTCGGCGCGCAGGCGCACCACGTCCTGCAGGCGGCCCTGGTCGAACAGCCAGCGGTGCACGAAGCGCTCGGCGGCGCGCATCGGCCCCACCGTGTGCGAGGAACTCGGCCCGATGCCGATCTTGAACAGGTCGAAGGTGCTGACAGCCATGCGCGTGCCGAGGGGGTGGGCGAAAGACCGTCTATTCTATGCTTCCGGCGCGCGGCCCAGGTCCGCAGCGCAGCATAGGACGCGAGCATGTCCCTGACCCTGTACCAGCGCGACGACTGCCATCTGTGCGACCAGGCTCTGCAGGTGCTGGCGCAGGCGCGCGTGGCCGAGCCGGACAGCGTGTTCATCGACGACGACGCGACGCTGGAGGCGCGCTACGGGGTGCGCGTGCCGGTGTTGCGCGCTGCGGACGGGCGCGAACTGGACTGGCCGTTCGATGTTGCCGGCGTGCGCGCCTGGCTGGCGGCGTCGGCCGAATGCGCGTGAGCCGCGCATAAAAAAAGCGGCGGACCCGACGAGGAAATCCGCCGCTCAGCGGCCGCGCGCCGCGGCCTGTGGCGAATCACTTCGCCTTGAACACCACCTTGGTGCTGATCGCGGTTTCGTTGGGAATGGTCTTGGTATCGGCCCAGTCGCCGCCGCCCACGCCGAAGTCCAGGCGCTTGACGGTGGCCTTGCCGGCCAGCACCGGCTGCGCGCCCGGGGTCCAGGTGAAGGTCAGGGTCACCGGCTTGGACACGCCGCGCAGTTCCAGGGTGCCGTCGGCGGCGAACTGGTTGTTGCCCAGCGCGCGGAACTTGTCGGCGCGGTAGTGCGCGGTGGCGAACTTGGCCACGTCGAAGAAATCCGCGCCCTGCAGGGTGGAGTCGCGGTCGTTGTTGCCGCTCTTGGCGCCGGCCAGCGGGATGGTGACGTCGAGCTTGGCGCCGGCCAGGTTGGCCGGGTCGAAGCTGAGCTTGGTGTCGAACCCGGGGAACTGGCCGGTGAACACTTCGCCGTCGTACTTGCTGGCGAACACCAGGGTGGAGCCGGGGGCCTGCACATAGTCGGCGGCCTGCACCGCGGGGGCAGCGGCGAGCAGGGCCACCAGACTGGCGGCGACGGCGGCGGGGGACGCGAAACGGGTCGACATCGAAACAGCTCCTCAGGACTTGGGGGTGAGCCAGCCGCGCGGCAACATCCGCACCAGGGTGGCATCGCGTTGGAACAGGTGGTGGTAGAAGGCCGCGCCGGCATGCGCCAGGACCACCGCGATCAGCAGCCAGAAGCCCCATTCGTGCACGGTGTGCGAGAGGTCGCGCAGGTGCTCGTTCGGGGCGCTGAGCTTGGGCACCGCGACCAGGCCGAACCAGCGGAACGGGCGCAGGCCGCTGGCGGAGTCGTACAGCCAGCCGGACAGGGGGATGGCGAAGATCATCACGTACAGCAGTGCGTGGGTGGCGTCGGCGATGCGTTCCTGCCAACCGGGGGTGCCCGGCACCGGCTTGGGCGCGCCGGCGTACAGGCGCCAGCCGAGCCGCACGATCACCAGCGCCAGCACGGTCAGGCCCAGCGACTTGTGCGCGGTGTAGACCCAGAAATACTTGGGCGTCTTCGGCAGTTCGCCCATGGTCAGGCCGACCACGCCGAGCAGCAGGATCAGGGCGGCGATCAGCCAGTGCAGTGTCTGGCTGACGCTGCCCCAGCGGTCGGGGGTATTGCGGGCGCTCATGGCATTCCGTCCTGCGCCGCCGGCGCGGTGGGGGTGTCGGTGGGAGCGGCAGGCGGAGTGCCCGGCGCCGGATCCGGTTCGGCCTTGGCGCCGCCCTCGCGGGTGGCCTCGGCCTCGATGCGCAGTTCCACCGTGCCGCCGATCACCGATGGCCAGGAACTGATGCCGAAGTCGGCGCGCTGCAGCGTGGTGGTGGCGGAGAAGCCGGCGGTGCGACGGAACGGCGGCAGCGGATGACGCTTCACTGCGTTCAGGGTCACGTCCAGGGTCACCTCGCGGGTGACGCCGTGCAGCGTCAGCTGCCCGATCACCTTGGCGTGCTGCGCGTCGATCGGCTCGACGCGGGTGGAGACGAACTGCGCTTCCGGGTAGTGCTCGCCGTCGAGCAGGTTGTGCGCCAGCGCGGCGCGGTTCCACTTCTCGTCGCCCAGGTCCAGCCGCTGCAACGGCACCCGCGCCTGCAGCCGTGCGCTGCGCCAGTCGTCCGGGTCGAACACCAGGGTGCCGGTGCTGCCGGACACGGTGCCCAGCGCCTTGGAGAATCCGGCGTGCTCGATCGCGAACAGCACCCGGGTGTGCACCGGGTCCAGCGCGTACTGCGCCGGCGCGGCCAGGGCGGCGCCCGGCAAGGCCAGCAGGAGGGCCACGAGAGAGGGTCTGAACATGGAGCGGGGCCGCGCTGGGAGGTCGCCGGATTCTAGTCACAGTCCGGGCCGGCTGCGCACCTGCGGCGCGTAACGGTTCGTTGCGCGCGGTGGCAGGTGTGATTTTTCCGCGGCCGCGGGGTATAAGAACGCTGCCGCGGCGAGCGGCATACGGAGCGGGCGCGCCGCGCGTCCGGCCCCGGCAGTGCGCCGGTGTTCATCCGCCGACGTCCTTTGCCGGAGCCGATGTCCATGCCCATCCCGCATCCCCCACGCCGGTGGCGCTGCTGGGGGCTGGCCTGCCTGTTGGCGCTGGCCGCCGTGTGCGCCGATGCCAATGCCGCGGTGCCGGAACTGCCGCGCTTCCGGGTGTTCTCCGGCGAGCAGGGGCTGCCGTCCAGCGATATCTCCGGGTTGCAGCTGGACCGCGACGGCTATCTGTGGATCGCCAGCGGCGATGGCCTGGCCCGCTACGACGGGCGCGAGTTCCGGGTCTGGCGCCACGATCCGGCCGATCCCGCCTCGTTGCGCTGCAACTACGTGCAGGACCTGCACATCGACGCGCGCGACCGCATCTGGGTGGCCTGCGAGGGCGGCGGCCTGAGCATGCTCGGCGCGGACCGGCGCGGCTTCCGCCACTTCAACATGGCCACGCAGCCGGCGATGCGCAGCGACGACGTGTTCGCCATCGCCAGCCGCGGCGACGCGGTGTACTTCGGCACCTACCGCGGCGGCCTGTACCGGCTGGGCGGCGACGGCCGCGTGCAGCGCATCCGCGCCGGCGATCCGGCGGTGGACGCGCTGCTCGACAGCGCCGTGCTGACCCTGGCCTTCGACGATGCCGGGGTGCTGTGGGTGGGCACCTTCAAGGGCCTGGTGCGCTACGACGGCCGCCACGCCAGCGCCTACCGCATCGACGACGGCTTGCCGCAGGAGGAGCAGGTGATTATGTCGATCACCCGGCTCAGCGATGGCCTGTGGTTCAGCGGCAACACCGGCCTGTTCCGGCGCGACCGTGCCGGGCGCTGGTTGCGTGCGGACTGGATCGGCGCACTGCATCGCGCGGCCAACGCGATCGCCGAGGACGGCGCCGGCGGCTACTGGCTCGGCAACGGCGAAGGCCTGTGGCACAAGCCGGCCGACGGGCCGGCGCGGCGGGTCGACACCGGCGGCGCGGCGGTGTCCGGCGCCAGCGTGGTGGAGACCGTGCTGCGCGACCGCGAGGGCGGCCTGTGGGTGCCGCTGCCGACGCGCGGCCTGGGCTACCTGCGTCCGGACTGGCGCCGCCTGGCAGTGCTGGGCACCGCGCAGGGCCTGCCCGCCGACCAGTACGTCGGCTTGGCGCCGGCGCGCGCCGGCGGCGTGTGGCTGCTCGGCTCCGGCGCCAGCGTGTTCCGCCTCGACACCACCAGCGGTGCGCTGAGCGCGCCGCATTGGGCCAACGGCGCGCCGAGCGGGCGCTTGCTGTCGGTGCTGGACGACCCGCGCGGGGCGTTGTGGATGGGGGGCAGCAGCACGCTGCTGCGCGGCCCGCTGGACGGGGGCACCCTGCAGCGCTGGACCCGCGCCGCCGGCGAGGCCGATCCGATTCCGGACGGCACGCTGGCCTGGCTGCAACTGGACGCACGCCAGCGGCTGTGGATCGCCGCACCGGGCTACGGCGTGCAGGTGCGCGATGGCGACGGCCACGTGCTGCAGAACCTCCCCGGCGGCCAGCACGGCCTGGCCGGCACCGACATCGCGGCGTTCGCGATGGCGCCGGACGGCACGCCGTGGGTGGCCGCCGAACAGTTCCAGCACTGGGACGGCGCGGCCGGGCAGTTCCGCACGCCGCCGGAACTGGCCGGCGAGAAGGTGCAGTCGTTCGCCTTCGCCGACGCGCGCACGCTGTGGGTGCATCGGCTGTCCGGGCTGGAACTGTGGCGGCGCACCGGCGCGCACTGGCAGCGCAGCCAGCGCTACGCGGTGGCCGACGGGCTGCCGGCCACCGAGTCCAGCGCGCTGGTCGCCGATTCGCAGGGGCGCGCCTGGCTGGGCATGCGCCGTGGCCTGTTCCGGGTCGATCCGCGGCGCACGCCGGCGGTGCGCGCGTTCGGCACCCGCGACGGGCTCGGCAGTCAGGAACTGGTGCGGCGCGGCCTGCTGATGACTGCCGACGGCGTGCTGGTGGCGGCCGCCGCGGACGGCAGCGTGGCGCTGCTGGACACGCAGCAGCCGGATCCGGTGCCGGTGCCGCTGGCGCTGAGCATGGAGAGCGTGCAGGTGCGGCGCGGCCCACAACTGCTGACGCTGCCGACGCGCGGCGACTTCACCCTGCGCTCGGACGACCGCGACCTGCGCGTGGCGGTGCGGCTGCTGTCCTACATCGATCCGGAACACATCGTCTACCGGTTCCGCCTGCCGGGCTACGACCGCGACTGGGTCAGCACCGGCGCCAGCGGCGAACGCACCCTGCCGCAGCTGCCCGATGGCGCGCAGGTGCTGGAGATCCAGGCGCGCACCCGCAACGGCGCCTGGTCGCCGACGCTGCGCCTGCCGTTCCGGGTGCAGCCGCCGTGGTGGCGCAGCGTCTGGGGCATCGTCGGGCTGCTCGCTGCGGCCGGCCTGCTGCTGCTGATGTCGCTGCGCGCCTACCGGCGCCGCCTGGGCCGCCAGCACGCCTGGGAACTGGCCCTGCACAAGCAGGAACTGGCCGAGCAGGCCTCGCTGGCCAAGACCCGCTTCCTGGCCACGCTCGGCCACGAGGTGCGCACGCCGCTGACCGGGGTGCTGGGCATGAGCGAACTGCTGCTGGCCACGCCGCTGGATCCGAAGCAGCGCGGGTATACCGAGTCGATCCGCCGCGCCGGCACCCACCTGCTGCACCTGGTCAACGATGCGCTGGACCTGGCGCGGATCGAGGCCGGGCGCCTGCGCCTGGAGTCGCAGCCGTTCGCGCTGCAGGCGCTGATCGCCGAAGTGGTCAACCTGATGGCGCCGCTGGCGCAGGCGCGCGGGCTGCGCTTCGATCTGCACGACGGCATGCCCGGCGCGACCACGGTGGAAGGCGATGCGCTGCGGGTGCGGCAGATCCTGCTGAACCTGCTCGGCAACGCGATCAAGTTCACCAGCAGCGGCTCGGTGGCGCTGAAGGTGGCGCCGGGGCAGGACGGCCAGGGGTTGTGCATCGAGGTGGCCGATACCGGCCCGGGCATCGGCAGCGAGCAGCAGGCGCGGCTGTTCCAGCGCTTCGAACAGGGCGATGGCCCGCGCACCGCGGTGCGCCAGGGCGGCAGCGGCCTGGGCCTGGCGATCAGCCAGGAACTGGCGATGGCGATGGGCGGGCGCATCCAGGTCGAGAGCCGGCTGGGGCACGGCGCGCGTTTCCGCGTGGGCCTGCCGCTGCGCTGGCGTCCGGCGCAGGAACCGGCGGCGGTCCCGGTGCCGGCACCGCGCGCGCGCACCGCGCTGCGCATCCTGCTGGTCGAGGACGAACCGACCGTGGCCCAGGTGATGGTCGAACTGCTGCGCGGCCGCGGCCATCAGGTGACCTGGGCCGCGCACGGCCTGGAGGCGCTGACCGAAGCCAGCCAGGGCAGCTTCGACATCGGCCTGCTCGACCTGGACCTGCCGGCGCTCGACGGCCTGGCGCTGGCGCGGCAGTTGCGTGCGCTGGGCCATGGCTTCCCGCTGCTGGCGGTGACCGCGCGCTCCGACGGCGAGGCCGAGGCCGCCGCACGCGCCGCCGGATTCGCCGGGTTCGTGCGCAAGCCGGTCACCGGGCAGATGCTGGAAGGGGCCATCGACGCGGTGCTGGACGGGGCGCCGCCGCCGCTCTGAGTCGATGCGGGACGCGGTTGCCAGCGCCGGCGCTTATCGCCGACGATGGCGTCGGTGGCGCGGGACGGATGCCCGTCGGGGAGACAGAGGCGATGCGGTCGAGACGGATCTTGGGATGGCTGCTGCTGGCGTGGTCCGCGGTCGCCGGCGCGGCAGTGCCGCCGACGCCGCAGCCGCGCCAACTGACCGTGGCCGACGGCTTGCCGTCCAACAGCATCAATGGCTTCGCCGAGGACAAGCTCGGCTACCTGTGGCTGGCCAGCAGCGATGGCCTGGCGCGCTTCGACGGACGCGGCTACCGCATCTGGCGGATCGAGGACGGCCTGCACCACAACAAGATCTGGTCGGTGCACGTCGATGCGCAGAACCGGGTCTGGTTCGGGACCGACGGCGCCGGCCTGGGCATGCTCTCGGCCGATCGCCGGCAGTTCCGCTACTACGATCGCAGCACCTATCCGCAGATCGGCTCCACCACCGTGTGGTCCATCGCGTCCACGCCGGACGGCAGCGTCTGGTTCGGGACCTCCGCCGGCGGCCTGCACCAGTTGCAGCCGGACGGCCGCCTGCGCCGCTTCATGCCGATCCCCGGCGACGCGCGCAGCCTGCCTTCGGCCAGCGTCACCCATCTGGCGACCACGCCGGACGGCACCCTGTGGGTGGGCACCCGCGGCGGCCTGGCGCGTTGGACCGGCCACGATTTCCAGCGCGTCGCCGCCGACGCGCTGCCGCGGCCGGAAGTGCAGGGGCTGACGCCCGAGCGCGACGATACGCTGTGGGTCTCCACCCTGGGCGGGGTGCGCCTGCTGCGCGCCGACGCCAGCGTGGTGGAGCCGTACTGGCGCAACATGCCCGGCGACAGCGTGCTGGGCATGCTGGTCCACGACCGCCACGGCACGCGCTGGTTCGACACCATGGACGGGCTGGGCCGCGAGAGCGAGTCCGGGGTGATCCGCAACGTGCCGCTGTACAGCAATTCCGCGCACGGACTGGTCAAGCCGAACTGGTCGCTGGCCTTCGAGGATCGCGAGGGCGGCCTGTGGTTCGCCAGCGGCAATGCCGGGCTGTGGCACCTGCCGGCCAACTGGCAGCAGTTCTCGGTGCTGTCCTATCGGGTGGACGACCCGGAGTCGATGGGCAACCCCTACGTGCTGGCCACCGCCGCTTCCCGCGACGGCGGCGTGTGGCTGGCCGGCACGCGTGGCGTGCTGGACAAGCTCGATCCGGCCACCGGCGCCGTGCATCGGCACATGCGCGCGATGTTCGGTCTGGACTGGGCGCGGGCGATCGCCGAAGACCCGCAGGGCCGGCTGTGGGCGGCGGCCGCAGGGGCGGTGCTGCGCTACGACCCGGCCAGCGGCGAGGTCCGGCGCTGGGGCAAGGATGCCGGGGCCGATGCGCCGATGATGGACCAGGTGGATCGGATCGTCTTCAGCAGCGACCGCCACGTCTGGATCTTCAGCGACATCACCGGCGTGCAGGTGCGCGACCTCGATGGCCACGTGCTGCGCACCATGGCGCCGGGAAGCGCCGGCCTGCCTGCGGATCTGACCGTGCAGGAGGCCAGCCTCGGGCCGCAGGGCCAGCCCTGGTTGCTTGGGCAGCACGGCCTGCTTGCCTGGAGCTCGGAGCGCGCGCGGTTCGAAGCGGTGCCCGGTGCACCGCAGCGCCCGCTGAGCGCCCTGGCGATCAGCGACGGCAACGTGGTCTGGCTGGCCAGCGTCGGTTGCCTGGAGCGCTATCTGTGGGATGGCAGCCGGCTGAGCCTGCTCGACCGCATCGACGCCGAACAGGAGTTCCCGGCGCTGGCGCCGAACGGCCTGGTGGTCGATGCCAGCGGCGTGGCCTGGTTGAGCAGCGTGCGCGGGCTGATCCGGGTCGATCCGGCGAGCAAGGCGATCCGCTCCTACGGCGTCCACGATGGCCTGCCCAACCAGGAGTTCCAGATCCGCACCCTGGTGCAGGCGCGCAGCGGGCAGATCCTCGGCGGCACCCCGGACGGCGTGGTGCTGTTCGAGCCGTCGCAGGTGGTGCCGTCGCGGCGGCAGCCGCCGCTGGTGATCGAGCGCATCGGCGTGCGCCGCGGCGAGCGCGGGCTGGACCTGCTGCACGCCGACCGCATCGTGCTGCAGGAAGGCGACCGCGATCTGCACGTGGTCGCGCGCCTGCTGTCGTTCTCCGACACCGACGCCAACACCTACCGCTTCCGCCTCAGCGGCTACGACCCGGATTGGGTCGATGTGGGCGCCAGCGGCGAGCGTCTGTTCTCGCGGCTGCCGTCGGGCCACTACACCCTGGAGATGCAGGCGCGTACGGCCGACAAGGTCTGGTCGAACGTGGTCAGCCTGCACTTCCGCGTGCTGCCGCCGTGGTGGCGCAGCCCCTGGGGCATCGCCGGGCTGGCGGTGCTGGCGGTGCTGGCGCTGTGGTTGCTCGCGTACCTGTACCGGCGGCGGCTGCGCCGGCGCGCCGCCTGGCAGCTGGCGGTGCATAAGCAGGAGGTGGCCGAGCAGGCCTCGCTGGCCAAGACCCGCTTCCTGGCCACGCTCGGCCACGAGGTGCGCACGCCGATGACCGGGGTGCTGGGCATGAGCGAACTGCTGCTGTCCACGCCGCTGGACACCAGGCAGCGCCGCTACACCGAATCGATCCGCGACGCGGGCTCGCACCTGCTGCGTCTGGTCAACGATGCGCTGGACCTGGCGCGGATCGAGGCCGGGCGCCTGGAACTGGAACAGCAGCCGTTCGACCTGGGCCGGCTGATCGCCGAACTGGAGGCCATGATGGGGCCGATGGCGCGCAGCCGCGACCTCGCCTTCGCCCTGGACAACGCCATGCCGCCGCAGGTCACCGCGCGCGGCGACGCCACGCGGGTGCGGCAGATCCTGCTGAACCTGCTCAACAACGCCATCAAGTTCACCGAGCACGGCAGCGTGCAGTTGCGGGTGGCGCCGCTACAGCCGCAGCAGGGCGTGCGCTTCGAAGTCGCCGACACCGGGCCGGGCATCAACGCCGAACAGCAGGCGCGATTGTTCCAGCGCTTCGAGCAGGCCGACGGGCCGCGCACCGCCGCACGCTACGGCGGCAGCGGCCTGGGCCTGGCGATCAGCCAGGAACTGGCGGTGGCGATGGGCGGGCGCATCGAATTGCGCAGCCGCCTCGGCGCCGGCACCCGCTTCGTGGTCGACCTGCCGTTGCCGTGGGTGCCCGAGCCGCTGCCGCAGGCGCCACGCGACGCCCGCGCGTCCGCCAGTGCCGCGGCGCCGCGGCGGATCCTGCTGGTCGAAGACGATCCGACCGTGGCCGAAGTGGTCGGCGGCCTGCTGCGCGCACGCGGCCACCACGTCACCCACGCCGCGCACGCGCTGGCCGCGCTGACCGAAGCGGCGGCCAGCACGTTCGACATCGCCCTGCTCGATCTGGACCTGCCCGGCCTGGACGGCCTGGCGCTGGCGCGGCAGTTGCGCGCCTTCGGCTACGGCATGCCGCTGATCGCGGTCACCGCCCGCGCCGACGCCGACGCCGAGCCGCAGGCGCGTGCCGCCGGTTTCAGCGGGTTCCTGCGCAAGCCGGTGACGGGGGAGATGCTGGCGAAGGCGGTGGAGGCGCCAGAAGATGGAGAAGGCAGCAGGAGCAAGGAGGGCAGGTAAGTCACACCCGTCCGGCATCCGCAGCAGGTGTGACCAGCAGAGGGCAGGTGCCTTCCAGGCCGCATGCAGTCGGGACTGAAGTCCCTCCCACATGGAGCAGGTTGCGCATCCCGCTCCTGCGACTCCCCAATCCCGACTCCCCAATCCCCGCTTTTCGGCTACTCCGCCACTTCCTCCACCTGCTTCGGCAGCGGCCGCGTATCCGGCAGCTGCCAGAAGATCAGGGTCGAGGTCAGGGTGATCGCGCCGACGCAGACGAAGGTCGCATGCAGCGCCGCGGTGGCGCCGTGGGTGTCGCCGAGATGGGTGTTGAACGCGGCCAGCAGGCTGCCGGCCGCCGCGGCGCCGAAGCCGGTGGCGAGCATCATCACCATCGACAGCAGGCTGTTGCCGGCGCTGGCCTGGTCGCGGTCCAGGTCGCGCAGCGTCACGGTGTTCATGACGGTGAACTGCAGCGAGTTGACCGCACCGAACAGCGCCAGCTGCAGCAGCCGCCAGCCCAGCGGCTGGCCGGCGTCGAACAGCAGGAAGCTGGCCATCGCGGTGCCGACCAGCACGGTGTTGGTCATCAGCACGCGCCGGTAGCCGAAGCGCTCCACCAGCTTCACCGCCGCGCGCTTGGAGGCCATGCCGGCCAGCGCCACCGGGATCATCATCAGCCCGGCGTTCATCGGGCTCATGCCCAGGCCCACCTGCAGCAGCAGCGGGATCAGGAACGGCATGCTGCCGCTGCCCACGCGCGAGAACAGGTTGCCGAGGATGCCGATGCGGAAGCTGGCGACCTTGAACAGATGCAGCGGGAACAGCGGCGCCGCCGCGTTGGCCGCGTGCAGCCAGTAGCCGATCAGCGCCGCCAGCCCGGCGATCGCCAACAGCATCACGAAGGCGTGGCGCAGGCCCAGCTCGGAGATGCCGTCCAGCGCCAGCGACAGCGCGACCATGCCGAAGGCCAGCATCGCGTAGCCGATCAGGTCGAAGCGGGTGCGTTGCTCGCCGTAGAAGTCCGGCATGATCTTCAGCGCCGCGGCGAAGCCGATCGCGCCGATCGGCAGGTTGATCAGGAACACCCAGTGCCAGGACGCCACCTGCACCAGCCAGCCGCCCAGGGTCGGGCCAACGAGCGGCCCGATCAGCGCGGGGATGGCGATGAAGCTCATCGCGCTGAGGAACTGCGCGCGCGACACCGAGCGCATCACCGCCAGCCGGCCCACCGGCAGCAGCATCGCGCCGCCGATCCCCTGCAGCACGCGCGCGGCCACCAGATACGGCAGCCGCGGCGCCGCCGCGCACAGCAGCGAGCCGAGGGTGAACAGCACGATCGCGGCCAGGAAGGTGCGGCGGGTGCCGTAGCGGTCGGCGATCCAGCCCGAGGCGGGAATGAACATCGCCACCGCCAGCGCGTAGCTGAACACCACCGACTGCATCTGCAAGGGGCTCTCGCCCAGGCTGCGCGCCATCGCCGGCAACGCGGTGTTGACGATGGTCGCATCCAGCATCTGCATGAAGATGGCCAGCGACACCAGCCACAGCAGCGGACGGAAACTGCGCGCGTTGGGAACGGCGATCGGATCGGAGGAGGGCGCGGACATCGGCACGCAGGGCGACGCGAGGGGGGCGATAGGATCGCGCAGATCGCGTCGCCGTGTCGTGCAGTTGCGCGCGTTGCGCGCTTGCGATGCAGCGCGCGCTCAGCGATCCATACTGCGGACGCCTCGGTGGATTGCGCCTAGCAGGCACCCGCGTAGGAGCGGCTGCAGCCGCGACGGGCATTCGCAAAATATCCTGTCGCGGCTGCAGCCGCTCCTACGCGAAAGCGCAAGAGATCGAGCGCACGGTCAGATCGCCGACCGTGCGCGAGACTGGAATCCCGAATCCCGAATCCCGAATCCCCAATCCCGGCTTTTAAGCGCGCCGACTATGCCGCTGCACCGCCTCCACCAGCGCGCCAACATGCTCCGGCTGCATGTCCGGCGACAGCCCATGGCCGAGGTTGAACACGTGGCCGTCCAGCGAGCCGCTGTTGCCGTCGGCATAGCTGCGCAGCACGCGTTGCACTTCGCGGTCGATCGCCTCCGGCGCGCCGTACAGCATCGCCGGGTCGAGGTTGCCCTGCAGGGCGACGCGGCCGCCGGTGCGGCGCGCGGCGTCGGCCAGGTCGATGGTCCAGTCCACGCCCACGCCTTCCGCACCGGAGCCGGCCAGCTCTTCCAGGTAGGGCGCGTTGCCCTTGCCGAACAGGATCAGCGGGGTGCGCTCGGCGCCGTCGCCGCGCGCCAGTTCGCGGGCGATGCGCTGCAGGTAGGGCAGGGAGAACTCGCGGTACATCGCCGGGCTCAGCACGCCGCCCCAGGTGTCGAACACCTGCAGCGCCTGCGCGCCGGCCGCGCGCTGCGCCGCCAGGTAGGCGATCACCGCGTCGGTGTTGACCGACAGCAGCTGGTGCAGCGCCGCGGGGTCGTTCAGCGCCAACGCCTTGATCCGCGCGTAGTTGTCGCTGCCGCCGCCCTCGACCATGTAGCAGGCCAGGGTCCAGGGGCTGCCGGAGAAGCCGATCAGCGGGACGCTGCCGTCCAGTTCGCGGCGGATCACCCGCACCGCGTCCATCACGTAGCGCAGTTCGGTCTCCATGTCCGGCACGCCTAGCCGGGCGATCGCCGCGGCGTCGCGCACGGGGTGGCGGAACTTGGGGCCTTCGCCTTCGACGAAGTACAGCTCCAGGCCCATCGCATCGGGAATGGTGAGGATGTCCGAGAACAGGATCGCCGCGTCCAGCGGAAACCGCGCCAGCGGCTGCAGGGTCACTTCGCAGGCCAGTTCCGGGGTCTTGGCCATGGCCAGGAAGCTGCCGGCGCGGGCGCGGGTGGCGCGGTACTCGGGCAGGTAGCGCCCGGCCTGGCGCATCAGCCATACGGGGGTCTGGTCCACGGGCTCGCGGCGCAGCGCGCGCAGCAGGCGGTCGTTCTTGAGCATGGGGGATTCCTTAGCGCGGCGCGTCGGCGCCACGGGTGAACATGACCTGGAAGCCGCGCTTGAGCTGGGCGTCGCGGGCTTTCTCGAAGGCGGCGTTGGCGTCTTCCTGCTGCAGGTAGAGCTCGCGCCGCAGCTGCGCACGGCCGCCGATCTGGCCGCTCTCGCGCAACAGTTCCCAGCCGCCGAGCAGGTCCGGCTGCAGGGTCAGCTGCAGGTAGCGTGGCGGCTCGTTGCCGTCGGGGCGTTGCTGGAGGAAGACGCGCATGCGTCGATTGTAGCGGGTGCCGGTGCAGGCGACGTGGCCCGGTCGGCGGAACGCTGCGGCCGCTCAGCCGGCACGGAAGCCGCGGCGATATGCCGACGGCGGCAACTCCAGGTCGCGCGTGAACTGCAGGCGCAGCGCGCCGGCGCTGCCGAAGCCGCAGTCGGCGGCGATGCGCTCCAGCGGCAGGTCGGTGCGCTCCAGCAGTTGCTGGGCGCGGACCAGGCGCTGGTGCGCCAGCCACTGCACCACGGTGGTCCCGGTCACCTGGCGGAACTGCCGGGTGAAGCTGCGTCGGCTGATCCGTGCGTGCGCGGCCAGCGCATCCAGCCGTTGCGGTTGGTCCAGGCGCTGCAGCATCCAGTCCAGGGTCGGGCCCAGTTGGGCGTCGCGGCGGCTGGCCGGCAGCGGCTGTTCGATGTACTGCGCCTGCCCGCCCTGGCGATGCGGCGCCACCACCAGGCGCCGGGCGATGCGGTTGGCGACGTCGGCGCCGTGGCGGCGCCGCACCAGGTGCAGGCAGCAATCGATGCCGGCCACGGTGCCGGCCGAGGTCAGCACGTCGCCGTCGTCCACGTACAGCACGTCCGGCTGCAGCCGTACCTGTGGATGGCGCTGCGCGAAGCGCGCCAGCGCCGCCCAGTGGGTGGTGGCGGGGCGGTCGTCGAGCAGGCCGGCGTCGGCCAGCACGAAGGTGCCCAGGCACAGGCCCACCACCTGCGCGCCGGCGGCGTGGGCGCGGCGCAGCGCCTGGCACAGCGCCGCAGGTGCCGGTTCGGCGGCATCGCGCCAGGACGGCACGATCACCGTGTCGGCACCGTCCAGCGCCTCCAGGCCGTGCTGCACATGGATGGCGAAGCCGGCGTCGGTGCGCAGAAGCCCCGGCTCGGCGGCACAAACGCGCAGGTCGAAGGCCGGCAGGTCGGTGTCCGGCCGCGCCTCGAACACCTGGCAGGGCACCGCCAGGTGGAAGGGGCTGATGCGGTCGAAGGCGACCACGGCGATGCGATGCGGCGACATGGCCCGATTTTAGCGAAAATGGTGTTTCGGGCCACTCGTCGGCGCAGGTGCGGCCGCCGACACTGGCCGCTCCTTCGCCCCGGAGCCACCGCATGTCTTCTCACCGCCGCGCCCTGCTGGTCATCGATGTCCAGAACGAGTACTTCGACGGCGCACTGCCCATTGCGCATCCGCCGATGGCGCAGTCGTTGCCCAACATCCTGCAGGCCATGGACGCGGCGCAGGCGCACGGCGTGCCGGTGCTGGTGGTGCAGCACACCGCGCCGGCACAGGCACCGGTGTTCGCCGACGGCAGCGCCGGTTGGGCGTTGCACCCGCAGGTCGCCGCGCGGCCGCATGCGCGTTTGCTGCGCAAGACCCGGCCGAGCGTGTTCGCCGACACCGACCTGGCCGCCTGGCTGCAGCAGCACGCGATCGACACGCTGACCGTGGCCGGCTACATGACCCACAACTGCAACGCCTCCACCGTGTACGAGGCCTTCCATCGCGGGCTGGCGGTGGAAGTGCTGGGCGACGCCAGCGGCGCGCTGCCTTACGCCAACGCCGCCGGCCAGGCCAGCGCCGAGGAGATCCACCGGGTGTTCGGGGTGGTGTTCCACAGCAACTTCGCTGCAGTCGCCGACACCGCGCAGTGGATCGCGGCGGTGCAGGCGGGACTACCGCTGCCGCACGACAACGTGCTGCAGTCCAACCGCCGCGCGCGGGACCTGGCATGAGCGGCATGCCGCGGGTGCTGCGTGCGCGCGAGTTCACCGGCAGCCGCGCCTGGGAGGCGCTGCCGGTGGCGCGGCTGGATGGCATCGGCGTGCGCATCCATTGGACCGACCAATCGTACGTTTGGCACGTCAACGACGGGGCGGAAGTATTCGTGGTGCTGGACGGACAGGTGCAGATGCGCTGGCGCGTGCAGGGCATCGAGCAGGCGGCGCTGCTGCAAGCCGGCGACGTGTTCCATGCGCCGGAAGGCACCGAGCATGTGGCGCACCCGCAGGGTCCGGCGTGGGTGCTGGTGGTGGAGCGCGACGGCAGTCCGTGATTGCCGGGATCCGCTCCTGGCCGGCGGGCGCCGCGATGGTACCTGGGACGTGCCGCTGTCGATGACGTGTGTACAGGGCGACGCACACTGCGCGTTCTGATGTGCGTTCTATCACGGAGTCATCACTGTCGATCTGGCGTCATTGGGACAGGCTATGCCGCTGCGTGCGCACAGAGATCCTGGTGTCACGGCATCGCCATTCACCACGAGTGCGGACGCGGCCGGTATGCGAAGCCAGAGCGATGGGCGGTTCCCTGGGCAGCACCCCGAGGTCGGCGCGGGACGGGATCCCGCGCGGCCTGCTGCCATTTCCGACGACGTCATGTCGTTGCGCGCGCCACGTCGTCGCGCGAGCGCTTATCAAACGCCACGCACGGCGTGCGGCCTGGGTCGGGTCACTGTCTTCGCCGGATTGGCGGTGCTGTGCCTGCTGATCCTCGGCGGCTGGGTTTGGCACGCGCACCGCCAGCAGCCCGCGCCGGCGCCCGAACCATTGCGCGTGCAGACCATGACCGTCGCGCCGCACCGGGTGCCGGACATCATCGAGACCTCCGGTACGCTGCTGTCGCCGCAGACCGTGGAGGTGCGCGCGCAGGCCGACGGGGTGCTGCAGTCGGTGCTGATCCATGACGGCGAGCAGGTCCACGCCGGGCAACTGCTGTTCACCATCGATCCGCGTCCGCTGCGGGCGGCGTTGGCGCAGGCGCGCGCCACGCTTGTCCGCGACCAGGCGCTGGCGGCGGATGCGGCCGATACCGAGGCGCGCTACGCCAAGCTGTCCAGGACCGGCGCGGTCGATCCCAAGACCTACACCACCGCGGCCGACACACTGCGCTCGCTGCGCGGCACCGTCGCCGCCGACCAGGCCCAGGTCGAGCAGACGCAGCTGTCGCTGGCCTACACCCAGGTCCGCGCGCCCATCGACGGCCGCGCCGGCGCCATCGCGGTCAAGCCGGGCAACCTGGTGTCCAGCGGGTCCAGCACCGCGCTGGTGACGCTCAATGTCAGCACGCCGATCGAGGTGCGCTTCGCCCTGGCGCATGTGCAGGTCGACGCGGTGCGGGCGGCGCCACTGGGCCGCCAGGGCCTGGGCTTGCCGGTGCTGGCGCTGGATGCGGTGAAGGGCACGCTGCTGGATCGCGGCGAGGTGGCGTTCCTCGACAATGCCTTCGACACCAGCAGCGGCACGCTGGAGCTGCGCGCACGCTTCGCCAACGCCGGCGCCACGCTGTGGCCGGGGCAGTTCGTCACCGTGCGGGTGATCCTGGCGGAGGACCCGCAGGCGCTGTCGGTGCCCGAGAGCGCCTTGCAGCAGGGACAGCAGGGGCCGTACGTGTACTGCGTGGTCGAGGGCCATGCCGTGTCGCGGCCGCTGACCGTGGCGCGGATGGTCGACGGGCAGGCGGTGATCGCCAAGGGCCTGCGCGCGGGCGACCGCGTCATCCTCACCGTGCCCAACGAACTGCGCGACGGCAGCGCGGTGCAATCCGGCAACCAGCACGCCACGCCGACCGCGGCGGCGACCGGGCGGCATGCGTGAATCTGTCGGCGCTGTTCATCCGCCGCGCGGTGATGACCTCGGTGCTGATGATCGCGCTGGTGCTGGCCGGCGGCATGGCCTACTTCGCGCTGCCGGTCAGCGAGCTGCCCGACGTCAGCTTCCCGACCATCACCGTCAACATGTCGCTGCCCGGCGCCAATCCCGAGACCATGGCCGCGGCCGTGGCGACGCCGCTGGAGCGCCAGTTCAGCGGCCTGCCCGGGCTGGACACGATGAGTTCGACCAGCAGCGTCGGCAGTACCCGCATCGTGTTGCAGTTCGCGTTGAGCCGCAATGTCGATGCCGCCGCGCAGGACGTGCAGAACGCGGTCTCGCAGGCGGCCGGCCTGCTGCCGCGCGAGATCAATCCGGCGCAGATCCAGAAGGAGGATCCCAGCGCCGCGCCGATCATGCACCTGATCCTGCGCTCCAAGACCATCGCGCTGCCGCTGCTCAACCAGTTCGCCAAAGACCGCGTGGCGTTGCGCCTGGCCTCGGTGCCGGGCGCCGGCCAGATCGACGTCAACGGCGCGCAGAAGTACGCGGTACGCCTGTTCGTCAATCCGCACCTGCTCGCCGCCCGCCACCTGGGCTTCGACCAAGTGGTGTCGGCGGTGCAGGCGGGCAACAGCAATGCGCCGGCCGGCACGCTGATGGGGCGCGCGCGGTCCTACACCGTGCGCGCCGACGGCCAGCTCAAGCGCGCGGCCGATTTCGACGCCATGGTGCTGAGCTACGCGGACGGTGCGCCGGTGCGCCTGCGCGACGTCGGCCATGCCGAGGACAGCGTCGAGAACCTGCAGACCGCCGCCTCGCTCAACGGCCAGCGCGCGATCGAGATCAACATCCACCGCCAGCCCGGCGCCAACACGCTGTCGGTGACCCAGGGCATCCAGGCGGCGCTGCCGGGGATCCGCGCGCAGTTGCCCGGCGACGCCCAGCTCGACGTGCTCTACGACCGCGGCGACTACATCGGTGCCTCGGTGGAAGACGTGGAGTGGACCCTGGTCGGCTCGCTGGTGCTGGTGATCGTGGTGATCCTGCTGTTTCTGCGCAGCTGGATGGCGACCCTGATCGTGGCGCTGGTGCTGCCGACCTCGCTGATCGGCACCTTCGCGGTGATGCGCCTGCTGCACTTCAGCCTCGACAACATCTCGATGCTGGCGCTGACCCTGTCGGTCGGCTTCGTGGTCGACGATGCCATCGTGGTCATCGAGAACATCGTCCGCCACGCCGAGCAGGGCGCCAGCCGGATGGACGCGGCCATCGCCGCCTCGCGCGAGATCGGCTTCACCGTGCTGTCGATGACGGTGTCGCTGTCGGCGGTGTTCCTGCCGATCGTGTTCATGGGCGGGCTGGTCGGGCGGCTGTTCTCCGAGTTCGGCATGGTGATCGCGATCGCGGTGATCCTGTCCGGCATCGTCTCGCTGACCCTCACCCCGATGCTCGCCAGCCGCTGGCTCGACCCGAAGAAGAGTGCTGGCTGGGTGTTCGAGCGCTTCGACCGGCTGGTCGAGGCCAGCGAACGCGGCTACGCGCGCTCGCTGGCCTGGGCGACCGAGCGCATCGGCCTGATGTGCGTCATCGGTGTGGCCACCCTGGTCGGCACCGCCGGCGTCTACGCCGTGGTCGAGAAGGGCTTCATTCCGCAGGTCGATTCGGGAAAGATCGACGGCGACACCCGCGTGCCCGAGGGCACCGCTTTCGCCGACTTCGTCGCCAAGCAGGCGGCGGTGGTGAAGATCATCCAGCGCAATCCCAACGTGGCCAACGTCGAATCGGTGATCGGTTCGGACAATTCGCTCAGCAACAGCGGGCGCCTGCTGATCGGGCTCAAGCCGCTGTCCGAGCGCAGCGGCAGCGCCGAGGAGGTGATCCAGGACGTGCGCAAGCAGGTCGCCGCGATCCAGGGCATCACCCTCAACATGCGCAATCCGCCGGCGATCGACATGGGGCCGAAGGCCTCGAACGGATCGCTGCAGTACGTGCTGCAGTCCACCGACCAGAAGGCGCTGTACGCCCAGTCCGACAGCATCCTGCAGCGCCTGCGGCAACTGCGCGACGTGCAGGATCCGCAGAGCGACCTGCAGCTCAAGAACCCGGAGATCGAGGTGGTGCTGCACCGCGAGCAGGCCGCCGCGCTGGGCGTCACCGCCGCTGGCCTGCAGGACACCCTGGCCAGCGCCTACGGCGGCCGCAAGATCAGCACCATCTACGGCGACACCGATCAGTACGAAGTGCTGCTGCAGGTAGACCCCGCGGCGCAGGCCGACCTCAACGGCCTGGATGCGCTGTCGTTCAACGGCAACCAGAATCCCGGCATCACCGCGATCGGCACGCAGACCTCCAACAGCAGCTCCGGCACCAGCGCGGTGCTGACCGCCGCCGGCGGCCCGATGGTGCCGTTGCGCGCGGTGGCCGACGTGCGCATGGGCGTCGGGCCGGTGGCGATCAACCATTACGCCGGCCTGCCGGCGGTGACCCTGTCGATGAACCTGGCGCCGGGCGTGTCGCTCGGCGAGGCCGCCGCCGGCATCGGCAACCTGATGGCGCAGACCCTGGGCAAGGACGACGCGCGCGCCATCAGCGGCCAGTTCGCCGGCTCGGCGCAGGCCTTCGAGAATTCGATGAAGACGCTGCCGATGCTGCTGCTGATCACCGTGCTGTTGATCTATGGCGTGCTGGCGATCCTGTACGAGAACGCGCTGCACCCGATCACCATCCTGACCTCGCTGCCGCTGGCCGGGTTCGGCGCCATCCTGATGCTGGTGCTGTTCCGTCAGGAGCTCAATCTCTTCAGCTTCGTCGGCCTGATCCTGCTGGTCGGGCTGGTCAAGAAGAACGGCATCATGATGGTGGACTACGCGCTGGACCTGGAGCGCTCGGGCGATGCGCGCTGGCAGCAGCCGCGCGCGGCGATGCTGGAAGCGGCCACGGTGCGCTTCCGCCCGATCATGATGACCACCCTGGCGGCGGTGCTGGGCTCGCTGCCGATCGCGCTGGGTTTCGGCGCCGGCGCCGAGGCGCGGCGCCCGCTCGGCATCGCCGTGGTCGGCGGCCTGCTGTTCTCGCAGGCGCTGACCCTGTATCTGACCCCGGCCTTCCACATCGCGATGGCCGAGTGGCTGGCGCGCCGCCGCGCACGTCGCAACGGCGCCGCGCCGCCGTCGGCGCCGACGCTGCCGGAGCCGGCCTGATGCGCGCGCTCGCGCTTGGCGCCGCGTGTCTGCTGTCGGCGTGCAGCCTGACCCCGGCCTACGTGCGTCCCGCCGCACCGATCCCGCCGTCGTGGCCGGTGGGCGATGCCTACCTGGCGCAGCACGAGGCCACGCTGCCGTCGCTGAGCTACCGGCAGGTGTTCGCCGACCCGCGGCTGCAGGCGCTGATCGCGCAGGCGCTGGACCACAACCGCGACCTGCGGATCGCGCTCGCCGATATCGCTCAGGCACGGGCGCAGTACCGGATCCAGCGCGCGGCCCTGCTGCCGGAGGTGGGGACCAGCGCGACCTATACGCGCTCCTATCGCGGCAAGGGCGCGGCGCCGGGCAACGACACGACCCAGGGCGGCAACGCAGCGGCCGCACCGGCGGCGGGCTATGCCAGCAGTTACGACCTGGGCCTGGGCGTCAACGCGTTCGAACTGGATCTGTTCGGCCGTCTGCACGCGCTGAGCGCGGCCGCGCAGCAGCGCTACCTGGAACAGGAAGCCGCGGCCCGGGCCACGCGCCTGACCCTGGTCGGCGACATCGCCACGACCTGGCTGACCTATGCCAGCGACCGCAGCCTGCTGACGCTCGCGCAGGACACCGTGCGCAGCGCCGGCACAAGCGTGGCGCTGACCGCACAGCGAGTGGATGGCGGCATTGTGCCGCACTCGGACCTGGACCAGGCCAACCAGGTGCTGCATGCCGCGCAGGCCGACCTGGCCGCGCAGACCACGGCGCTGGCGCAGGACGTCAATGCGCTGCAGTTGCTGGTGGGCGCTCCGGTCGATCCGGCACTGTTGCCGGGTTCGATCGAGGAGGTCGCGGCCAGCATCGGCGATCCGCCGGCCGGCCTGGACACCAGCGTGCTGCTGCGTCGGCCCGACGTGGTGCAGGCCGAATACGAACTGCGTGCGGTCAACGCCCAGATCGGTGCGGCGCGCGCGGCGCTGTTTCCCAGCATCAGCCTGAGCGGTCTGCTGGGCCTGACCAGCACCGCGCTGTCGCAGCTGTTCACCCATGATGCGCGCACCGCGTCGGTGGGTGCCGGCGTCGCCTACACGGTGTTCGATGGCGGCGCGGCGCGCGCCAACGTGCGCTACACCGAGGCGCAGCGCGATGCCGCGGTGGCCGGTTACGAAAAGACCGTGCAGACCGCCTTCGGCGAAGTGGCCGATGCCCTGGCCCGGCGCGGCACCATCGATGCGCAGGTGCAGGCGCAGCGCGCGCTCCTCGCCGATGCCGCCAACACCTACGACGCCAGCGCGCAGCGCTACCGCGAGGGCGTGGAGAGCGCGCTGTCCAACCTGGATGCGCAGCGCAGCTACTACGCCGCGCAGCGCAGTCTGGTCGCGGTGGAACTGACCGCGGCCACCAATCGGGTGACGCTGTATCGCACCCTGGGCGGGGACGCGTCGCTGGAGCCCGGGCCGCGCTGAGCCCGCGCAGCCGCATGGACGGGTGCGCGAGTGCCGCTGCGGAGAACAACAGCGGCCGGTCGCTTGGCGCGCCCGTGTTTCAGCCGGCGGCCAGCACCGCCAGCACCTGCGCCTCGTCCACGTCGGGGACGATCTCGGCGTGGCCGATGCCGCGCCACAGCACCAGCCGCAGACGCCCGGCCACATTCTTCTTGTCCAGGCGCATGCGCGCCAGCAGCGCCTCCGGCGCCAGCCCGGCCGGCAGCGCGGTCGGCAGGCCGAAGTCGTGCAGCAGCGCGCGCAGTTGCGCCGTGTCCTGCGCGCTGGCCATGCCCAGCCGCGCCGACAGTTCCGCGGCCAGCACCATGCCCACCGCCACCGCTTCGCCGTGGTTGAGGTTGGCGTTGTCCGGGGCGCCGTAGCCCTGTTCGGTCTCGATGGCGTGGCCGAAGGTGTGGCCGAGGTTGAGCAGGGCGCGCTCGCCTTTTTCCAGCGGATCGCGGGCGACGATCTCGGCCTTGTGCTCGCAGCTGCGCGCGATCGCCTGCGCCAGCGCCGCCGGCTCGCCGGCCAGCAGCGCGCGACGTTCGGCATGCAGCCATTCGAAGAACAGCGGGTCGCGGATGGCGCCGTACTTGATCACCTCGGCCAGCCCCGCGCGCAGTTCGCGCGGCGGCAGGCTGCGCAGCGCGGCGGTGTCGGCCAGCACCGCGCGCGGCGGATGGAAGGCGCCGACCAGGTTCTTGCCCTGCGGGATGTCCACCGCGGTCTTGCCGCCGACCGAGGAATCGACCATCGCCAGCAGTGTGGTCGGCAATTGCACGCAATCCACGCCGCGCATCCAGCAGGCGGCGGCGAAGCCGGCCAGGTCGCCGACCACGCCGCCGCCCAGCGCCAGCACGCAGGCGTCGCGGGTGGCGCCCAGGGCGGCCAGCGCGGCGATCGCCGCGGCGAAGTGGTCCAGGGTCTTGGAGGCCTCGCCGGCGGGGATCACGAAGTCGCCGATCTGCAGTTCCGGGCGTGCCGCCAACAGCGCGCTGCGGACCTGCGCCGCATACAGCGGCGCCACCTGGCTGTCGCTGAGCAGCAGGACGTGGCGGCCGCGCGCGTGCGCGGCGAGGGCGGCGCCGTCGTCGAGCAGGCCGGGGCCGATGTGGATGGTGTAGGCCGGGTCGCCAGCGACCTCGACCGTGCGCGATGCTGCGGTCATGCAGTGGGTTCCGGAAGTTTCCACGACGCGGCCAGGCGCACGACCAGTTGCGCGGTGGCCTCGGCCGGGGTGAGGTGGTCGGTGTCCAGGATCAGGTCGGCGACCTCGCGGTACAGCGGTTCGCGCACCGCGTGCAGGTCGCGCAGCACCTGCTCGCGGTCGCCACGCTGCAGCAGCGGGCGGCTGCGGTCGCGGTGCAGGCGCTGCAGTTGCGCGGCCACGCCCACCCGCAGGTACACCACGAAGCCGTGCTCGCGCATCTCGCGGCGGCTGTCGGCGTTGAGCACGGCGCCGCCGCCGGTGGAGATCAGGTGGCCGGGCGTGCTCAGGATGCTTTCCAGCACCGCGCGCTCGTGCTCGCGGAAACCGGCTTCGCCGGCGTGTTCGAACAGCGAGGCGATGCTGGCGCCGGTGCGCTCGACGATGGTCTGGTCGCTGTCGACGAAGACCAGGCCGAAGCGCTCGGCCAGGCGGCGACCGATGACGCTCTTGCCGGCGCCCATCGGGCCGACCAGCACCAGGTTGGGGGCGGGATTCATCCGCCGATGCTAGCAGAGACCGACGCCGCCCCGCGCGCCGCGCAGGCGCGTGCGCGGGGCCTTGCGCGGCGAAGCGTGCGTCGCGCGGTGCATGGCGCGACAATGGGGGATCGTCCGCCGAGTGCCTGTCGCCATGCCCGATCTCTACGCCGAAGCCCTCTCCACGTTCGCCGACCTGTTCGCCGAGGCGCGCACCAGCGACGAGGCCGAATACAACGCCATGGTCGTGTCCTCGGCCACGCTGGAGGCGCGCCCCTCGTCGCGGGTGGTGCTGCTGAAGGCCTACGACGCGCGCGGCTTCGTGTTCTACACCCACCTGGACAGCCAGAAGGGCCGCGAGCTGCAGGCCAATCCGCAGGCCTCGCTGCTGTTCCTGTGGCGGCGCATGCGCGAGGACGGGGTGCAGGTGCGCATCGACGGCGAGGTGCAACTGGTCGCCGCGGCCGAGGCCGATGCCTATTTCGCCTCGCGCCCGCGCATGAGCCAGATCGGCGCCTGGGCCTCGGCGCAGTCGCGCACCTTGGCTTCGCGCGAGGAATTCGAGGAACGCGTGGCCAAGGCCGAGGCCACCTTCGAGGGCCGCGAGGTGCCGCGCCCGGACGGCTGGGGCGGGTTCCGCGTGGTGCCGCGCAGCTTCGAGTTCTGGTACGGCGCCAAGTACCGCCTGCACGAGCGCTGGCGCTACGAGGCCGACGCCGCCGGCCACTGGAGCAAGCGGATGCTGTTCCCGTGAGCGGCGCCGGCCCCGCCTGCCGCGGCACCGCCGCCGCGGTGCGCGCGTGCTCGGGCGGGGCGCGCTGAGCATGGGGCCGCAGCGCATCGTCTGCCTGACCGAAGAGCCGACCGAGACGCTGTACGCGCTCGGCGAACAGCAGCGCATCGTCGGCATCAGCGGCTTCACCGTGCGCCCGCCGCAGGCGCGCCGCGACAAGCCCAAGGTCAGCGCCTTCACCAGCGCCAAGATCGGCGAGATCCTCAAGCTGCAGCCGGACCTCGCCATCGGCTTCTCCGACATCCAGGCCGACATCGCCGCCGACCTGGTACGGCATGGCGTGGAGGTGTGGATCGCCAACCATCGCAGTGTCGACGGCATCCTCGACTACATCCGCCGCCTCGGCGCGCTGGTCGGCGCCGGGCCACGCGCCAATGCCTACGCCGACGAACTGCAGCGCGGCCTCGATGCCATCGCCGCGCAGGCCGCCACCTTGCCGCGGCGGCCGCGGGTGTACCTGGAGGAATGGGACGAGCCCATCATCACCGGGATCCGCTGGGTGGCCGAACTGGTGGGCATCGCCGGCGGCGAGGACGTGTTCCCGGAACTGTCGGTGCAGCCGCTGGCCAAGGCGCGGATCCTGGCCAACGGCGACGAGGTGGTGCGGCGCGCGCCGGACATCATCCTCGGCTCCTGGTGCGGCAAGCGCTTCCGTCCCGAGCGCGTCGCCGCGCGGCCTGGCTGGTCGGCGATGCCGGCGGTGCGCGACGGGCAACTGTTCGAGATCAAGTCGCCGCTGATCCTGCAGCCGGGGCCGGCGGCCCTCACCGACGGCGTGCGTGCCATCGCCGACATCGTCCAGGCCTGGGCCAGGGGTGTGGGCGCGCGCTAGGGCGGGGCTGCCAGGCCACCATCCGAACGTGCGCAACGCGCATGCATGGCCGCGTCGTCGTGCGGCCATGGACGGATCGCCGCTTCAGCGATCCTCCTTGTCGCGCACGCCGCCACGCCGCGGCAGGCGCCGCACGCGGCCATTCCGTTAGCCAGGCATGGGCTGGGTGCGGCCGGCGATGCCCAGGCCGAGCAGGGCCATCAGCGCGGCGACGGAGAAAGTCGACAGGTAGGCCGCCGCGGCCGAGTACGCCAGCAGCGCGGCGAACAGCGAGCCGCCGACCGCCAGCGTGGTCGCCACCGCAATCGCCTCGCTCAACTGCAGCGCCGAACTGTTGCGGCCCTGCCGCGCCGGCGGCGACAGGGTCAGGGTCAGCACCGCCAGGGTCGGGTAGATCAGGCCCATGCCCAGGCCGGTCGCGGTCCAGCCGCCGATCGCCAGCGCTGCCGGCACTGCCGGCAGCAGCGCCAGCGCCGTGGCCGCGATGCCCAGCGCCATCAGCGTGCAGCCTAGCCGCAGCCGCCGCAGGCGAGTGGCGTCGCGGCCGTAGTGGCCCTGGTACCAGGAACCGGCGAACCAGCCCAGCGCGCCGGCGCTCAGTGCAACGCCGGCCCACACCGGCGACAGCCCGCGCTCGCGCGACAGCAGCAGCGGCAGGAACGCCTCGCAGCCGAAGAACGCCGAGCCGGCGATGCCGCGCAGCGCGATCACGCTGGGCAGGCCGCGCGCGGCGCGCAGGGTGCCGGCCGGCAGCAGCCGCCAGGTGCACAGCGCCAGCAGCGCCAGCGCCGACGGCAGCAGCAGCGCCGCCCACAGCCCGCGCTGCTGGCCGCCCACATACAGCAGGCAGACGCCGGCCGCGGCGCCCAGTGACCACCGCCGCGCCGCGCCGCTGGCACCGTCCGTGCTGGCGGCGGGCGGCAGGCGCCGCAATGCCGGCCACAGCAGCGCCGCCGCCGGCAGCGCCAGCAGCGGCACCGCCAGGAACACCCAGCGCCAGCCGACGTGCTCGACGATCAGCCCGCTGATGCTGGGGCCGATCAGCGACGGCACCACCCAGCCGGCGGAGAACGCGGCGAACATGCGCGGGCGGATCGCCTGCGGATACAGCCGCGCGACCAGCACGTACAGCACCACCGAGATCGCGCCGGCGCCCAGGCCCTGCACCAGCCGGCCGGCCAGCAGGAATCCCATCGACGGGGCGAAGCCGGCCAGCAACAGGCCGCAGACGAAGCAGGCCAGGCCGGTCCATAGCGGCGTCGCCGGCCCGTGCAGGTCGCTCCAGCGCCCGGCCACGGTCATGCCGATCACGCTGGTGGCCAGGGTCCCGCCGAAGGCCAGCGCGTACAGCCGCAGGCCGTCCAGTTCGCGGGCCACGGTCGGCATCGCCGCGGCCACCGCCAGCGCCTCGAAGGCGATCAGCGAGACCAGCGCGACCATGCCGACGGTGGTGGCGCGGTAGGCCGGCGCCAGCACGGAGCCGGCAGCGGCAGGGGCGGGTGGAGCAGTGGCGGTGGTGGCGTGGTCTTGCATCGGTGTACCTGGGAAAACGGGTGGACGTCTGCCGGTGGCGACTTGCGTGGGCGCGTGCAGCCCGTGCAGCATGCAACCTCAACCGGACTCGAGGTCAAGCGATGCAGGAGGAACTGAGCGTGGGGCAGGTCGCTGCGCGCAGCGGTGTGGCCGTGTCGGCGCTGCATTTCTACGAGAGCAAGGGCCTGATCCGCAGCATGCGTACCGCCGGCAACCAGCGCCGCTACACGCGCGACGTGCTGCGCCGGCTGGCGGTGATCCGCGTGGCGCAACGCGTCGGCGTGCCGCTGGACAGCGTCAAGGCCGCCTTCGCGCAGTTGCCCGACGCGCGCACCCCGACCCGCGCCGAGTGGGCGCGGATGTCGGCGGTGTGGCGCGAGGAACTGGACGCGCGCATCCTGCAGCTGACCCGCCTGCGCCACCAGCTCACCGACTGCATCGGCTGCGGCTGCCTGTCGCTGCGCCGCTGCCGGCTCAGCAACCCGGCCGACACCCTGGCCGCGCACGGCGATGGTCCGCAGCGCTGGGCGGAGGAGTGAGCGCTGCGTGTGTGCGCAGCCGCCGCGCGTAATATCGCCCCGTCCACCGCTACCGCGTCGGTACTGAAGTCCCTCCCACAATTGACCGCGCTCGCTCTGCGCCGGTCGGTCTATCGATCTTTCCGTAGGCGCGGTTGCAGCCGCGACCGGGGATTCCCGATAACGCCGCCAGTCGCGGCTGTTACCAAACAGGCGACAAAAGCCGCTTCCACGACCCGCGATGGCGCCACGATGTGGGAGGGACTTCAGTCCCGACTGCATGCACCGTCCGGCCAATGTCGCGACGTCCGCCGCTACCGCGTCGGGACTGAAGTCCCTCCCGCAATTGACTGCGCTCGCTCTGCGCCGGTCGGTCTATCGATCTTTCCGTAGGCGCGGTTGCAGCAGCGACCGGGGATTCCCGGTAACGCCAGTCGCGGCTGATCCCAAACAGGGGACAAGAGCCGCTTGTGTCAAATAAGGGTCTATCGTTGTAGGTGAGAGCGGAGTGCGGCAGGCCGTTTAGCCGCAGTGCCAGCAAGCACGAGTAGGAGTCAGCGCCGCCGCACTCCGGTTCTCCTGCCGG
>NZ_NSGT01000043.1:0-45876 GCF_009192905.1 Xanthomonas sp. LMG 12459 | reverse complement strand
CAAGACCCTGGCCGCCGACGCGCGCCGCGTGCTCGAGCTCAACGACCCGCAGCATCCGTGGCTGACCGGCAACTGGCCGAAGTACCCGTGGATGATCCGCAAGCTCAACCCGTTCGCCGGCGAGAAGTCCGCCGCCACCGGGCAGTCCAATTCGCAGATGCAGCGCTGATCCACCACGCCGGCAGGATGCATACCGACAGGGGCCGCGAGGCCCCTGTCGCGTTTCCGGGCAGCGCCGATCGGCCCCGATGGTCCGCTCGGGCACCTGCGCGCGGCTGCTGCGGGCGGCCATGACGACGCCAGCGACCACCCAAGGCTGCGCGCGTCGCCAGGCAGCGCCAGTCCCGCCCATTGGCCGCCCAGCATGGCGCTTCTAGACCAATCCCGGCGGAGTGCGACCCGCACCGCAGTCCCGGGAATTGGCGCCGATGCCCGTGGCCGGGCTTGCTAGGCTGGTCCCGTGCCCGCCCCGGGCCGCTTCCGCCGGGAACGCCATGTCTCTGTCCTTGCTGCGCCCATTGCTGCGCCTGTTCGCTGCCCTCCTCGTCGTCGCTGCCGCACCTGCCACCGCGGCACCGGCCATCGTGTACGGGGTCAACGGCCACGACGGTCGCCCGGCCTATCCCCTCAGCCAGAGCGAGGCGGTGTTCCGCCTGCTCGACCAGCGCAACCTGCGCAGCTACCGGTTCGACGTGGACCCGCGCAACTTCACCGTACTCGACCGGCTGGTACAGCTCTCGCGCCAGTACAACATCGCGCTGCGGCCGATGGTGTACCCGATGTCGCGCGAGATCGGCTACGCGCTGGCGCGCCGCTATGCCAACGACATCAAGGTCTGGGAGATCGGCAACGAGCAGGACCTGGACCGTGCCGCCGCGCCGGCGCGGATCGCGGCGATGACCACCATGTACCGCGGCATGAAGCAGGCCTCCGACGAGGTGGGCGCCGGCCTGCAATTCACCATCAACATCACCGCCTGCAACAGCGACGATCGTTCGGCCAACGCGCGCTGCCCCGGCGACCGCAACGGCTCGCTGTGGTTCCTGGACCAGGCCAAGGCCGCCGGCTTCGACTTCGACCGCATCAGCTTCCACTACTACGCCTTCCACGGCGAACGCGGCTACTGGATGGATCTGTACCTGGGGCAGCTGCGCGCGGCTGCGCAAAAATACGGCACCAAGGTGTACGTCAACGAACTCAACTGCGCCGAGATCTACACCGGCAACACCGATGGCGGCCATCCCGGCGACGGCGCCTGCTACGACAGTGTGGCGGAGCTGCTGCAGACGCTGCGCAACGACTACGCCGACGTGGTCGCCGAGATCAATCTCTACGAACTGCTCGACCAGCCGGACCAGCAGGGCGCGGAGGCGCATTTCGGCCTGATGTACGACCTGGGCCGGCCGAAACCGACGCTGGACCTGCTGACCGACGCCGCCCGCTGAGGCCGCGGCGTCTTCGCACGGCGTGGTCGCCGCCTGCGGCTATGCTGCGGCGATGTTCGAACTGCATCGGGTCACCCGCCGCTACGGCGACATGCTGGCGCTGGACCAGGTCGATCTTCGCATCGCCCCGGGCCGCACCACCGCGTTGATCGGTCCCAGCGGCGCCGGCAAGTCCAGCGTGCTGCGCCTGCTGCTGGGGCTGGAGTGGCCGGATAGCGGCGAGGTGCGCTTCCAGGGCGAGCCGTTGCGTCGCGCCACCCTGTTGGCGCAGCGCCGGCGCATCGGCTACGTGATCCAGGAAGGCGGCCTGTTCCCGCACCTGAGCGCCCGCGACAACGCCGCCCTGCTGGCGCGCACGCTGGGCTGGCCGCGGCCGCGCATCGAAGCGCGCCTGCATGAGTTGGCCGAGTTGTGCCGCCTGCCGGAAGCGCTGCTGGCGCGTTATCCGGCCGAGCTGTCCGGCGGCCAGCGCCAGCGCGTCGGACTGATGCGCGCGCTGTTGCTGGACCCGCCGGTATTGCTGCTGGACGAACCGCTGGGCGCGCTCGACCCGATCGTGCGCCACGAACTGCAGACGCAGATGCGCGAACTGTTCGCGCTGCTCGGCAAGACCGTGGTGCTGGTGACCCACGACGTCGCCGAAGCCGCCTACCTGGGCGATACCCTGGTGCTGATGCGTGGCGGCCGCGTGCTGCAGGAAGGCAGCGCGCGCCAATTGCTGGAGGCGCCGACCGATCCGTTCGTCAGCCAGTTCCTGCAGGCGCAGCGCACCCTGGAGGAGGCGCGATGACCTCGCGAGGCGCGCGCTGGCGCGCGGTCGCGATGCTCGCCTTCGGTGCAGCAGCCAATCTGCTGAGCCTGCCGCCCGCTGCCGCTGCCGCCGCCACCGACACCGACACCGACACCAAGATCGTGGTCGGCTCGAAGAACTTCACCGAAGCGGTGGTGCTGGGCGAGATCGCCGCCGGCGCCGGGCGCCAGGCCGGCGTCGAGGTCGAGCACCGGCGCCAGCTCGGCGGCACCCGCATCCTGTGGCGCGCGCTGGAGCAGGGTTCGATCGACGCCTACGCCGAGTACACCGGCACCCTGGCCGCCGAACTGCTGCACATGCCCGGTGCCGACGACGCCGCGCTGCGGCAGGCGCTGGCGCAGCGCGGCCTGGCGATGAGCGCGCCGCTGGGCTTCGACAACACCTATGCGTTCGGCATGCGCCGGCAACGCGCGCAGGCGCTGGGCATCGTGCGCCTGTCCGACCTCGCCGCGCATCCGACGCTGAAGTTCGGACTGAGCAACGAATTCGTCTCGCGCGCCGACGGCTGGCCCGGCGTGCGCGACGCCTATGGGCTACCGCAGACGCCCACCGGTCTGGACCACGACCTCGCCTACCGCGCGCTGGACAGCGGCGCGATCGACCTCACTGACCTGTACAGCACCGACGCCGAGATCCCCGCGCACGATCTGCTGGTGCTGCAGGACGACAGGCATTACTTCCCGCGCTACGCGGCGGTGTTCCTGTACCGCGCCGACCTGGCGCAGCGCGCGCCGCGCTTCGTGCAGGCGCTGCAGGGATTGGGCGGCCGCATCGACGCGGCGACCATGCAGCGGCTCAACGCCGAGGCCAAGCTCGACAAGCGCGCCGAGAGCGCGATCGCAGCGCATTGGCTGGGCATCGCCGCGCCTGCCGAGGACGGACGGATGCAACGGCTGCTGCAACGCACCCGCGAGCACCTGGCGCTGGTCGGGCTGTCACTGGGCCTGGCCCTGCTGGTGGCGCTGCCGCTGGGTATCCTGGCGGCGCACCGACCACGGCTCGGCCAGGCGGTGCTGGCGCTGACCGGCGTGCTGCAGACGCTGCCGTCGCTGGCGGTTTTCGTGTTCATGATCCCGCTGTTCGGCATCGGCGCCAAACCGGCGATCGCCGCGCTGTTCCTGTACAGCCTGCTGCCGATCGTGCGCAACATGCATGCCGGCATCACCGGCATCCCGCGCGAGCTGCGCGAGACTGCCGCCGCGCTCGGCTTGCCGCCGGGCAAGCGGCTGTGGCGGATCGAACTGCCGCTGGCGCTGCGCACTCTCCTCGCCGGCATCAAGACCGCGGCGGTGATCAACGTCGGCACCGCGACCCTGGGCGCGTTGATCGGCGCCGGCGGCTACGGCCAGCCGATCCTCACCGGCATCCGCCTCGACGACCTCGGCCTGATCCTGGAAGGCGCGGTGCCAGCCGCGCTGCTGGCGTTGCTGGTCCAGGGCCTGTTCGAGCTGCTGGAACGGGTGCTGACCCCGCGTGGATTGCGCCTGGCGGCGCGGCGGTAGGTCAAGCCAGCGCCGCGGGCATCAGCGATGTGGCCGGCCTTCGGCAACCCGCACCCGCGCTAAACGCGTCACAGCGGCATCGGGTCGCGGCTGAAGCCAGGCATCAAACAGGATCGGCGATGCTGACCAGTAGTCGATTGCCTTCCCATCGAAACCGAAGACAGACAACGACCGCACGCACGTGCGTTAAGCACGCGCCGCAGCCACCATCTCTTGCGCCAGGCCGCGCATCGCCTCCGGCGTCAACTGCAGATAGGGCGCGATGCGCAGGGCGCCATGGCGATGGGTGCAGATGACTTGCGCGTGCTGCAGCCATGGCAGCAAGGCCGGCATCGACGACGCTGGTGGGCGCAGCGCGTACAGGTGCGGCGCATGCCCAGGCACGGTCCAGTCGCCCGCGCCCAACGCATGCAACTCCGCGTCGAATGCCGCACCAAGTGCGCCAAGCCGCTGCGCGATGCGCGCCGGCTGCCACTGCTGCACCTGCTGCAGCGCCGCGCTGGCCATCGCCAGGCGCAGCGGGTCGGCGACGCCGCCGGCATCGAAGCGACGCGCGCCGCTGCGGTACGGGGGCGGCGCCTCGGCCGGGAACTGCCAATCCGCTCCCGGGTCGCGCGCCTGCCAGTGCTGCTCGAACGGCACGCCGTGCGCGCGCCAGTGCGGCGAGGCCCACAGCCATGCCAGCCCCATCGGTCCGAGCAGCCATTTGTGTCCGACCGAGACCACGAAGTCCGGCCGCCAAGCATCCAACCGCACCGGCAGCACGCCCAGGCTCTGACTCAGGTCCAGCACCAGCATCGCGCCGGCCGCATGCACGCGCGGCGCGATCCGATCCAGATCCAGCAGACCGCCGTCGCGCCAATACGCATTCGGCAATGTCGCCACACGCACGCGCGGCTCCGCGTCGAGCGTGGCCAGCACCGCATCAGTCCAGTCCTGTCTGGGCGCCCGCCGCACCACAGCGAGGTGCGCACCGCTCTCGGCGCAGCGTTGCTGCCACGCCAGTAGATTGGACGGAAACTGGCCATCGAGCAGCAGGACCGCATCGCCAGGCGCCAACGGCACCTGCCGCGCCGCGATGGCCAGGCCATAGGCGGCCGACGGCACCATCGCCACGCCCTCGCTGTCGCCCGCGAACACGGTGGCCGCGGCCAGCGCGCGCAGGTCTTCGATCTGCGCGCGCCAGGCATCGAAGGACAACGTCCACGGCGCGATCGACTCGGCCAGCGCCGCCTGCCCCGCGACCAGTGCCCGGTGCAGGCGCGGCCCCTTGCTGGCGGTGTCCAGGTAGCGCACGCCGGGCGGCAGCGCGAACGCCTCCGCCGCGGCATCGAGGTCGACCAGGGCGCCGGCGGACGCCGAACCGGCACGGTAGTGCAAGGCGCTCGTAGACATGTGTCTAGGGTAACGCCACGGTCCGCGACGCGTGACGGTCCGTTCACGCCGCTGCGCTAAGACTGCATCGATGCAAGCGATCTCTCCGGCGTCACCGCCCTCGCCCATCGCATCCGTCGCGACGCTGGCGGACCGCCTGCGCCGCGTGCGCGCACGCAGCCGTCATCTCACCGCACCATTGAGCGAAGAAGACGCGATGGTGCAGAGCATGGACGACGCCAGCCCGGCCAAATGGCATCTGGCGCACACCACTTGGTTCTTCGAGCGGTTCGTGCTCGGCGCCGATCCGGCGTACCGCCCCCACGATCCGCAGTGGGACTACCTGTTCAACAGCTACTACCAGAGCATCGGTCCGGCGCATGCGCGGCCGCATCGCGGCCTGCTGTCGCGACCATCGCTGACGCAGGTGCTGGACTACCGCAGCGAGATCGAAACCCGCGTACTGGCGCAGTTGCAGGCAGGCGCGCTTGCACCGCAGACCCTGCAGATCCTGGAGCTGGGCCTGCAGCACGAGCAGCAACACCAGGAGTTGCTGCTCACCGACATCAAGCACGCGTTCTGGCGCAACCCGCTGGGCCCGGCCTATCGCGCCGACCTGGTGATGCAGCACGCGCCGGCGTCCCCGCTGCGCTGGCTTCAGCGCGACGAACAGATCAGCGAGATCGGTGCCGCACCGTGGCCGGCGCATGCCGGCTTCGCCTACGACAACGAATCGCCGCGGCATCGCGTGCTGGTGCCGGCGCATGCGCTGGCCAGCCGCCCGGTGAGCAATGCCGAGTACGCCGAGTTCATTGCCGATGGCGGCTATGCCACGGCCGGGCTATGGCTCAGCGACGGCTGGGCGCGGCGGTGCGCCGAGGATTGGCAGCGCCCGCTGTACTGGCACGCCGACGGCGCGCGCGAATTCACCCTCGGCGGCTGGCGCGAACGCGATCCGCATGCGCCGGTGTGCCATCTCAGCCTGTTCGAGGCCGATGCCTTCGCGCGCTGGGCCGGCGCGCGCCTGCCGACCGAGGCGGAGTGGGAACAGGCGGCCGCCGGTGTCGCCATCGTCGGCAACTTCGTCGACACCGATGCACTGCATCCGCAGTCGACGGCGCCGGCCGATACCGGCCTGCAGCAGTTGTTCGGCGATGTCTGGGAATGGACCGGCAGCGCCTACCTGCCCTACCCCGGCTTCCGCCCGTGGTCGGGCACGCTGAGCGAATACAACGGCAAGTTCATGAACGCGCAGTGGGTGTTGCGCGGCGGCAGCTGCGCCACGCCGCGCGACCACATCCGCGCCAGCTACCGCAACTTCTTCCCCTCCGATGCGCGATGGCAGTTCGCCGGCGTGCGCCTGGCCAAGGATTCCGCATGAATGCCGCAACCGCCCGTGCCCTCACCGAAGCCGCCCTGACCGACCTGCATCCGCAGCCGGACGACATCACCGCCGATGCGATCGCCGGCCTGTCGTGCAGCCCCAAGCAGCTACCATCCAAATATTTCTACGACGCCGAGGGCTCGCGCCTGTTCGAGGCGATCACCCGCCAGCCCGAGTACTACCTGACCCGCACCGAGCTGGATTTGCTGGAAGCGCGCATGCCCTCGATCGCGCAGGCGGTGGGCACCGGCGCGCACGTGGTGGAACTGGGCAGCGGCAGCGGCCGCAAGACCCAGTTGCTGCTGGACGGCCTGCGCATGCCGGTGGCCTACACGCCGATCGAGATTTCCCGCGACATGCTGATGTCCAGCACCACGCGGCTGGCCGAGCGCTTCCCGCACATCCAGATGCTGCCGGTGTGCGCCGACTTCACCGCGCCGGTGGCGCTGCCGGCACCGCAGCGCGGCGCACGCCGCACCCTGGTGTTCTTCCCCGGCTCGACCCTGGGCAACTTCACCCGCGAGGACGGCATCGCCCTGCTGCGCTCGATGCGCCAGACCATGGGCGCGGACGGCTGCGCCCTGGTCGGCATCGACCTGGTGAAGGACACGGCACTGCTGGAGGCGGCCTACAACGACGCCGCCGGGGTCACCGCCGAATTCACCCTGAACCTGCTGCGCCGGCTCAACCGCGAGATCGGCAGCGATTTCGACCTGGCGAAGTTCCGCCATCATGCCGTTTATTCGGAAGCGCGCGAGCGCATCGAGACCTTCCTGGTCAGCCAGTGCGCACAGCAGGTGACCGTGGCCGGGCGCCGCTTCGATTTTGCCGAAGGCGAAGCGATGCAGGTCGAGTACAGCCACAAGTACACCGACCAGAGCTTTGCGGCGATGGCCGCCGAGGCCGGCCTGCGCGTCAGCCACGGCTGGAATGCGCAGGACGATGCGTTTGGGTTGCGGTTGTTGCAGGTGGTTTGAAGGCCGGGATTGGGGAATCGGGAATGGGGATTTGCAGAAGCGACTACGGCGCGCGCTTCGGCAGTTTCCTGTCAACGCGCCCCTCGTAACCTGCCTCGTAAGAGCGGCTTCAGCCGCGACGGGCGTTCCCCATAAACGCTGGCAAGGCCCGTCGCGGCTGAAGCCGCTGCCACAGATGACGGATGCCAGGTCGACTACCGCGTTAGGCCTGATACCCATTGCTGATCGGATAGCGCCGCTCGCGCCCGAACGCGCGGCGCGACACCTTCGGTCCCGGTGCGGCCTGGTGGCGCTTCCATTCGCTGATGCGCACCAGCCGCACCACCCGGTCGACCACCTCGGCGGCATAGCCGGCGGCGACGATCTCGTCGCGCGATTCCTCCTGGTCGACGTAGCGGTACAGGATGCCGTCGAGCACGTCGTACGGCGGTAGCGAATCCTGGTCGGTCTGGTTGGCGCGCAGTTCCGCCGAGGGCGGCCGCGCGATCACCGCCGGCGGGATCACCGGCGCACCGCCCACCGTGTTGCGCCACTTCGCCAGGCCGAACACCTCGGTCTTGTACAGGTCCTTCAGCGGCGCGTAGCCGCCGCACATGTCGCCGTAGATGGTGGCGTAGCCCACCGCGTACTCGCTCTTGTTGCCGGTGGTCAGCAGCAGGCCGCCGAACTTGTTGGCCAGCGCCATCAGGATCACGCCGCGGCTGCGCGACTGCAGGTTCTCCTCGGTGACGTCGGGCTCGGTGCCGGCGAACAGCGGGCCGAGCGCGCTCAGCAGGCCCTCGAACGCCGGCTCGATCGCCACCGTCTCCAGCTTCACGCCGAGGACGCGGCATTGATCCGCGGCCAGGTCGTTGGACAGGTCGGCGGTGTAGCGCGACGGCAGCCGCACCGCGGTGACGTTGTCCGCGCCAAGCGCGTCCACCGCCATCGCCAGCACCAGCGCCGAATCGATGCCGCCGGACAGGCCCAGCCAGACCTTGGAAAAGCGATTCTTTGCGCAATAGTCCTGCAGCCCGCGTACCACCGCGCGCCAGGCCAGCGCATCCATGCTCTCGTCGCCGTCGTCGGTCCAGCGCAGCGGCGCGAAGCGGCGCACGGCGGTGTCGTACTCCACCACCAGCCATTGGTCGGTGAAGGCCGCCGCGGCCGGATGCACGGTGCCGTCGCCGTCGGCGACCACCGAAGCGCCGTCGAACACCAGCGCATCCTGGCCACCGACCACGTTGAGATAGGCCAACGCCGCGCCACTCTCGCGGCTGCGCTCGGCCAGCAGCGCGTCGCGCTGCGCATGCTTGCCGCGTTCGTAGGGCGAAGCATTGGGCACCAGCACCAGTTCCGCACCCGCCCGCACGGTCGCCGCCAGCGGCTCCGGGAACCACAGGTCCTCGCAGATCACCAGGCCGACCGGCGTGCCCTTGACCTCGAACACGCAGTTCTCGCCGTCCGGGTCCACGTCGAAATAGCGGCGCTCGTCGAACACCGCGTAGTTGGGCAGTTCGCGCTTGCGGTAGGTGCGTTCGATGCGGCCGCCGCGCAGCACGCTGGCGGCGTTGTAGACCACGCTGCCGGCGCTCTGCGGCCAGCCGACCACCGCGACGATGCCGCGCACCTGTGCGGCAATGCGCTGCACCGCGCGCTCGCAGTCGGCCAGGAAACCCGGCCGCAATAGCAGGTCTTCCGGCGGATAGCCGCTGACCGCCAGTTCCGGGAACAGCACCACGTCGGCGCCGTACTCGTCGCGCGCCTCCTCGATCAAAGCAATGATCCGGTCGGTGTTCTGGGTCACGGCGCCGACCGGGAAATCGAACTGGGCCATGGCGAGGCGGAGGGAGTCGGACATAGGCAACCTTGCAGGAACGGATGGAAGACCGTCAGGCGCCACGCGAGCGCATCGCACCTGCCGCGGCGCCGCTGCATCGCGCGGCGCCATGCGCAGTGTAGCGCTGTGCCGGGTTGCGGCCGATGATGCGCGTGCCGCCACGTTGGAGTGTGGGCATGGAGTCCGGGCAGGCCGCATCTTGGTGCGCACATGGCGGCAACCGCGGCGCTGCCATAGGCCGCTCTCTCCGCTGCGCGCGCCCGGGAAAGGCGCTTGGCCAGGCACCCGCGTCGCGACTGAAGTCGCTCCCACAATCGAGCAACATGCACGACCAATAGAAATCGCTGGTGCATGCGCCGCGCGTCGCCGCCGAAGCCGCGCTCACTCAAGGGACAGCACGTGCCGAGGCGTCACTGTGGGAGGGACTTCAGTCCCGACTGCAATCAACCCCGAAGCGCCGGCCAGCCACCGCCATGTGCTTCAGCGGATGCCAGCGCCAGTCCGCTCAAGGCGCCGCCGGCGCCAACGCCGCAGCAACATCACCACTCCCGCACACAAACTCAGCGCAGCGAGGCCCAGTACCGCCATGCGCACGCCGACGCCGTGCTGGAACACCACGTCCTTGCCCTCGCCGTCGAGCGTGTAGGCGACCACGTAGTCGCCCATCGTGCCCATGCCTTCGCGCCCGCCGGCCGCGATCACCACGTACTGCTTGCCCCCCACCGCATAGACCGAAGGCGTGGCCTGGCCACCGGCCGGCAGCTTGGCCTCCCACAGGGTCCTGCCGGTGGCGCTGTCGAGCGCGCGCAGGCGTGCATCGGCCGCCGCGGCGATGAAGGTCAGGCCACTGGCCGTGGTCACCGCGCCGCCGAGCAGCGGCGTGCCCACGTCCAGCGGCAGCCACGGCAGCTTCTCTTCCAGGGTACCGAGCGGTCGCTCCCAGGCGATCTTGCGCGTGCGCAGATCCACCGCCACCAGGCGTCCCCACGGCGGCTTGACGCAGGGAATGCCACCGGACGAGCTCAACATGCCGCGGCGCATGTAGTACGGCGTGCCTTCCATGTCGTTGAACTGCTGGTCCGGATGGCGCGCGCGCTCGGCCTTGCTGAATTGCTCGCGCGGGATCAGCGCCACCTGCATCGGCAAGTCCGACACCGGCATGATTGCCAGCTGGCGCTGCGGATCCACCGCGATGCCGCCCCAGTTCACGCCACCGGCCCAGCCCGGCAGCGCGATCGTGCCGCGCACGCTGGGCGGGGTGAACAGGCCTTCCGAGCGCAGCCCGGCGATCAGCGCTGCGCATTCGCGGCGCGCGCCGGGCGTCGCCCCCCAGGCGTCGGCGGCAGTCAGCGGCGTGTGCCGCGCCAGGCGCAGCCCCGGTTCGGGCATCGGCTGGGTCGGCGAGGCGCGTTCGCCCGGCACGTCGGACGCCGGCACCGGCACCTCGCTGATCGGGAACAGCGGCGTGCCGTCGCGGCGATCGAAGGCGAACAGGAAGCCGGTCTTGGTCGCCTGCAGCACCGCCGCGCGCGGTCCCTGCGCAGTCTGCACCGTGGTCAGCACCGGCTGCGAGGCCAGGTCGTAGTCCCACAGATCGTGATGCACCAACTGCTGCGCCCACACCCGGCGCCCACTGTGCAGGTCCAGCGCCACCAGCGAGTCGGTGTCACGGTTGTCGCCCAGGCGCTCGCCGCCGTAATAGTCGGGGCTGGCCGAGCCGGTCGGTACGTAGACCAGGCCCAGCGCCGGATCCACCGACAGCGGCGCCCAGGCATTGCCGCCGCCGACCGTGGCCGCCTGCTCCGGCCGCCAGCCAGCGGCGGCGGCCTTGGCCGGATCGCGCGGCACCGGATCCCAGCGCCACAGTTCGCGGCCGCTGCGCGCGTCGTAGCCGCGCACCACGCCCTGCTCCAACGCATGCCCGCGGTTGTCGCCGATCGAGCTGCCGACCACCAGCACGTCGCCGGCCACCACCGGCGGCGAGGTCACCGCATAGTTGGCCCAGGCATCGCTGGCGTTGTCGTGCACATCGATGCCGGCATGCAGGTCGATCATGCCGTCCTTGCCGAACCCGGCGCAGGGCTTGCCGTCGGCGGCATCCAGCGCGATCAGCCGCGCATCCAGAGTGCCGTACACGATGCGCTCGCGGCACGCGCTCGCCGTCGCCTGGGTGTCGCGCCAGAAACTCACCCCGCGCGAGGCCGGATCGCTGTAGTGCTTGTTGCGCGCGACCTTGGCATCGAACGACCACAGTTCGCGGCCGCTGGTCGCATCCAGGGCGAAGGCGATGCCGGTCCCGGTGGTGAGGTACATGCGCCCACCCAGCACCAGCGGATTGGCCTCGAAGCGGCGCCGTTCCGGATCGGGCAGGCCCGCGCCGAGTTCGCCGGTGCGGAACGACCAGGCGATACGCAGCCGGCCGACGTTGTCCGGGGTGATCTGGGTCAGCGGCGAATACTGCCCGCCGCCGGGCGCGCCGGCATAACTGGCCCAGTCGCCTGGCGCCGCCGCGCAGATGCCGCCGATACCCATCGCCATGCCCGCCCCGCATACCGCCGCCCGCCATCGCCTGATCACGCATCCGCTCCTGTCGCTGCCGAAGAAAGTGGCGGCAGTGTCGGCACAGTGCCGGACCGTGTCGGCAACGCAGGGACAGCACCACCCGGCCAGGGGACCAATGGCGGGGCCGCAGGGACGAATGGCGACCACTGGGATGGCGCAACTGCTTGATTGCGCGGACGTTGGCGGGGCAGCAGTGCGTGGCCGCCCCATCCGCCTCGTCGCGCCAGGGACACCGCGGCAGTGCCGCGCATCGGATCCTCGAAACGCAAAAGGCCTCGCTCGCGCGAGGCCCTTGCGGACAGCGGCGGCGACAGCGACAACCCGAAGGCGGGTCGCTGCCGCAGCGCTGACGGCTTACTTCACCAGCGAGGCGATCGCCGCACCCAGGTCGCCCGGCGAGCGGACGGTCTTGACGCCTGCGGCTTCCATCGCCGCGAACTTGCCCTCGGCCGTGCCCTTGCCGCCCGAGGCGATCGCACCGGCGTGGCCCATGCGCTTGCCGGCAGGGGCCGAAGCACCGGCAATGAAGCCTACGACCGGCTTCTTGACGTGCTTGGCGATGTACTCGGCACCGGCTTCCTCGGCGTCGCCGCCGATTTCGCCGACCATGATGATGCCTTCGGTCTGCGGATCTTCGTTGAACAGCTTGAGGCAGTCGACGAAGTTCAGGCCGTTGATCGGGTCGCCGCCGATGCCGATGCAGGTGGACTGGCCCAGGCCGACTTCGGTGGTCTGCTTGACCGCTTCATAGGTCAGCGTGCCCGAACGCGAGACGATGCCGATCTTGCCCGGCTTGTGGATGTGGCCCGGCATGATGCCGATCTTGCACTCGCCCGGGGTGATCACGCCGGGGCAGTTCGGCCCGATCAGCACGGTGTCCGGATGCGAGCGGGTCAGCACGTTCTTGACGCGCAGCATGTCCAGCACCGGGATGCCTTCGGTGATGCAGACGATGACCTTGATGCCGGCCGCAGCCGCTTCCAGGATCGCGTCGGCCGCGAACGGCGGCGGCACGTAGATCACCGAAGCGTCGGCGCCCGTGCTCTGCACGGCATCGGCCACGGTGTTGAACACCGGCAGGTCGATGTGGGTGGTGCCGCCCTTGCCCGGCGTGACGCCGCCGACGACCTGGGTGCCGTACTCGATCATCTGAGTGGCGTGGAAGGTGCCCTGCTGGCCGGTGAAGCCCTGCACGATCACCTTGGTGTTCTTGTTGATCAAAACAGACATTGGAGTTCCTTGGTGTCGTGGATCAGGCGGCGTTCTTGACAGCTTCAACGACCTTCTTGGCGCCGTCGTTGATGTTGTCGGCCGGGATGATGGCCATGCCGCTGTCGCGCAGCAGCTGCTTGCCCTCTTCCACGTTGGTGCCTTCCAAGCGCACCACGACCGGCACCTTGACGCCCACTTCCTTGACCGCCGCGATGATGCCCTCGGCGATCATGTCGCAGCGGACGATGCCGCCGAAGATGTTGACGAAGATGCCTTCGACCTTGTCCGAGGACAGGATCAGCTTGAACGCCTCGATCACGCGCTGCTTGTTGGCGCCGCCGCCCACGTCCAGGAAGTTCGCCGGCTCGCCGCCGTTGAGCTTGATCACGTCCATGGTCGCCATGGCCAGACCGGCACCGTTGACCATGCAGCCGATGTTGCCGTCCATGGTGACGTAGTTGATGTCCAGCTCCGAAGCGGTCACTTCGGTCTCGTCTTCCTGGGACTTGTCGCGCATGGCGACCAGTTCCTTGTGGCGGAAGTTGGCGTTGTCGTCGCTGTTGAACTTGCCGTCCAGCGCGTAGAGGTTGCCGTCGTCGAGGATGGCCAGCGGATTGATCTCCACCAGCGCCAGATCCTTCTCGTTGAAGATGCGGTACAGGTTGACCATGATGCTGGCGAACTGGCCGGCCTGCTTGGCGGTCAGGCCCATCTTGAAGCCGATGTCGCGGCCGTGGTAACCCTGCACGCCCTCGACGAAGTCGACGTTGAGGGTGTGGATCTTGTCCGGGGTCTCGGCGGCGACCTGTTCGATCTCCATGCCGCCTTCGCTCGATGCGATGTAGCTGATGGTGCGGGTGCCGCGGTCGACCAGCACCGACAGGTACAGCTCCTTGACGATCTCACCAGCGGTGGTCACCAGCACCAGGTTGATCGGCAGCTCGACGCCGGCCGTCTGGTAGGTGGCCATCTTGGTGCCGAGCAGCTTCTCGGCAACGGCCTTCACATCGTCGGTGGTCTTGCAGAACTTGACGCCGCCGGCCTTGCCGCGGCCACCTGCGTGGATCTGCGCCTTGACCATCCAAGGGCCAGCGCCAAGCGACTTGGCGGCTTCAACCGCTTCTTCCGGAGTCGCCGCGACCTTGCCGGCCGGGACCGGGATGCCGTACTCGGCAAGCAGTTGTTTTGCCTGATATTCGTGGAAATTCATGCGTCACCGTGGGAAAAGGAACGGCCGTCCCGCAGCGATCCGGGCCCTGAGTGGCGGCCGGGAGCGGTACGGACGGGACGCCTATTGTCGCCGACCGAGGGCGGCGGCGCAAAAGCGCCGGCGCCCTGGCCCGACCGAGGCCTCCGGCGAGGTCCGCGGTGGCACCACCGGGTGGAGCAGGCACTCGGGCGCCCACGCCTTGCTTCCCTCACCCCGCGACCTTGTCCTTGGCTCTTGCCCCGATCCGGCGCCGGGCCGCCGGCGACGGCAATCGCGGTTTCCCCGTCGAAGGCGGTGACGGCCAGGCAGGTCGCCACCGCCCCGGTCGCCATCCGCGTAGACGGCGCCGCCCCTATACTCGCGCCGTCCGCTGTCCGCCCGGAGTCCGGCTTGCCCACCAGCGCCTCGCTCATCGATCGCATCGAGTCCATTCCGCGCCGCGAGCTGTACTTCTTCGCGCTGTACCGGGTGCTGGTGGCCGGGCTGATCGCCGCCCTGGTGTTCAGCCCGCTCAGCGTGCTGGTGGGCGAACCGCGCTACCCGCAACTGGCCGCCACCTTGTCCACCGCCTACCTGGCAGTGGCGCTGGCGCTGCTGATGTGGGGGCGCAACGAGGCGCACCTGGCGCCCATCGTCGGTTTCAGCGCCTTGGCCGACATCGTCGCCGCGACCCTGGCCGCGCATGCCCTGCCCGCGGCCAGCGCCGGCATCGCGATGATGCTGCTGTTCAACGTCGCCGCGGCGGCGATGCTGCTGCGCCTGCGCGGCGGCATCGCCATCGCCCTGACCGCCTCGGCGGCGATGCTGGCCGAATACGTCTGGAGCGTGCTGGACGGCGCCGACAACACCCGCAGCCTGGCCGAACTGGCGATGTTCGCCACCAGCTACCTGGCGGTGGCCTACATCTGCAACCGGATCGGCCAGCGTGCGCGCACCAGCCAGCACCTGGCCGAGCGCCGTGGCGCCGAGGTGGCCAATCTCTACGAAATCAACGAACTGATCATCCGCCGCATGCGCACCGGGGTGCTGGTGGTGGACGCGCAGAACCGGGTGACGCTGGCCAACGAGGCCGCGTCGGCCCTGCTCGGCGATACCGACGGCAACAGCGGCAGCGGCCGGCTGGATCTGGCCAGCGCCGCGCCGGAACTGGCCCGGCGCCTGCAGCGCTGGCGCAACGGCTGGAACCAGGACGAAAGCCCGCTGCAGCTGTCGCCGGACCAGCCGGAGGTGCAGCCGCGCTTTGCCCGGCTGCTGGCCGAGGGCGACCTGACCCTGGTGTTCCTCGACGACGCCACGGTGGTCTCGCGGCGCGCCGAATCGTTGACGCTGTCGGCGCTGGGCCGCTTCTCGGCCAGCCTGGCCCACGAGATCCGCAACCCACTGGCCGCGATCAACTACGCCTCGCAGCTGCTGGAGGAATCCCCGGCGATCGGCGATGCCGACCGCCGCCTGCTGCAGATCATCCACCAGCAGTGCCAGCGTACCAACGGCATCGTCGAGAGCGTGCTCGGCCTGGCCCGGCGCGAGCGCTCCAATCCGGAGAACCTGGACCTGGGCGCGTTCGTGCGCCGCTTCGTCCTGGAGTACCGACAGACCCTGTCGATCGAGACCGACAGCCTCGAGGCGATCCTCGCCCCGCAGCCGGTACACGCGCTGGTCGACCCCAAACACCTGCACCAGATCCTCAGCGCCCTGGTGCACAACGCGCTCAAGTACGGGCGGGTGATGGAGGAGCCGGCGCGGGTGCGCCTGCGCGTGGCGCTGCAGGAGCGCAACGCCATCGTCGACGTGATGGACCGCGGCCCCGGCATTCCCGAGGCGGTGGCGGCGCAGCTGTTCCGGCCGTTCTTCACCACCTCCGAGCACGGCACCGGGCTCGGCCTGTACATCGCCCGCGAGCTGTGCCGGGCCAATCAGGCGCGTCTGGAGTACGTGCCGGTACCGGCCGGCGGCGCCTGTTTCCGCGTCGCCCTGCCCGGCCCGCACGCCATGCTCAGCGGCTGACAGGTGAGAATCGCTTCGCCAGCGCGCGACCGGCGCCGGTAAATTGGCGCATGCCCCGGTTCCTACGCTATCTTCCCCGCACATGAACGAAACCCGAAGCGCCCTGGTCGTCGACGACGAGCGCGACATCCGCGAGTTGCTGGTCCTGACCCTGGGCCGGATGGGGCTGCGCATCAGCACCGCCGCCAACCTCGCCGAAGCGCGCGAACTGCTGGCGAGCAATCCCTACGATCTGTGCATCACCGACATGCGCCTACCCGACGGCAACGGCATCGAACTGGTCAGCGAGATCGCCAAACACTACCCGCGCACGCCGGTGGCGATGATCACCGCCTTCGGCAGCATGGACCTGGCGGTGGAAGCGCTGAAGGCCGGCGCGTTCGACTTCGTCAGCAAGCCGGTGGACATCCAGGTGCTGCGCGGCCTGGTCAAGCATGCACTGGAACTCAACAGCGAGAGCCGCGCCGCGCCGCCACAGCCGGCCCCGGAACAGGCCAGCCGCCTGCTCGGCGCCTCGGCGGCGATGGACGCCCTGCGCAGCACCATCGCCAAGGTCGCGCGCAACCAGGCGCCGGTCTACATCCTCGGCGAATCCGGCGTGGGCAAGGAACTGGTCGCGCGCACCATCCACGAACAGGGCGCCCGCTCCGCCGGCCCCTTCGTTCCGGTGAACTGCGGCGCGATCCCGGCCGAACTAATGGAAAGCGAGTTCTTCGGCCACAAGAAGGGCAGCTTCACCGGCGCCCATGCCGACCAGGCCGGCCTGTTCCAGGCTGCGCACGGCGGCACCCTGTTCCTCGACGAGGTTGCCGAACTGCCGCTGCCGATGCAGGTCAAGCTACTGCGGGCGATCCAGGAAAAATCGGTGCGCCCGGTCGGCGCCGCCACCGAGGTGCCGGTGGACGTGCGCATCCTCTCGGCCACCCACAAGGACCTGGCCGACCTGGTCGCCGAGGGCCGCTTCCGCCACGACCTGTACTACCGCATCAACGTGATCGAACTGCGCGTGCCGCCGCTGCGCGAGCGCGGCGGCGACCTGCCGCAACTGGCCGCGGCGATCCTGGCGCGGCTGGCCAAGAGCCACGGCCGCCCCACCCCGCTGCTGTCGCCCTCCGCCCTGGACGCCCTGAGCAGCTACGCCTTCCCCGGCAACGTGCGCGAACTGGAAAACATCCTCGAGCGCGCCCTGGCAATGGCCGAGGACGACCAGATCAGCGCCACCGACCTGCGCCTGCCGCAACCCGGCAACCACGCCCGCAGCGCCGCCGAAGCCGCCCCGGCCCTGCCGCGCGGCGTGGTCGACATCGACCCCAGCTCCTCCGCCCTGCCGTCCTACATCGAGCAACTCGAACGCGCCGCGATCCAGAAGGCGCTGGAAGAGAACCGCTGGAACAAGACCCGCACCGCCGCGCAGTTGGGCATCACCTTTCGGGCGTTGCGCTACAAGCTGAAGAAGCTGGGGATGGAGTAGTGAAGCCGGGAATGGGGAATCGGGATTGGGGAATGGGAAGAGCCGATCTCCCGACTGCTCTCAGCCCTTCGCCCAATTGAGTGGGGTAATGCGGTTGGGCACAGCCGGCATTGCCCGCCCGCGCCAAGCGTCGAGAAGCCCGGGAACAAGGCTTGGACTACCGGGAGATCAACAGGGACGGAAAAGCCGCTTTTCCGATTCCCCACTCCCGATTCCCCATTCCCGATTCCCCATTCCCGGCTCTTCAATCCTTCGTCACCCGATTGATCTCGGCCAGGCTGGTGATGCCGTTGCGGGCCTTGAGCAGGGCCGACTGGCGCAGGTCCTTGACCCCGATCTTCTGCGCGGCGCTGGCGATGTCCAGGGCGTTGCCGCCCTGCAGCACGATCGCCGCGATCTCGTCGTTCATCGGCATCACTTGGTAGATGCCGGTACGGCCCTTGTAGCCCTCGGTGCACTCGTCGCAGCCGACCGCTTCGTACAGTTGGACGCCGGCGGCGATCTCCGCCTCGGTGAAGCCTTCGGCCAGCAAGGCCTTTTCCGGCAACTGGACCGGACGCTTGCAGTTGTTGCACAGGCGCCGCGCCAGGCGCTGGGCGATGACCAGAGTCACCGAACTGGTGATGTTGTAGGGCGCGATGCCCATGTTCATCAGGCGCGCGATGGTCTGCGGCGCGTCGTTGGTGTGCAGGGTGGACAGCACCATGTGACCGGTCTGCGCGGCCTTGATCGCGATCTCGGCGGTCTCCAGGTCGCGGATTTCGCCGACCATGATGATGTCCGGGTCCTGGCGCAGGAACGAGCGCAGCGCCGCCGCGAAGGTCATGCCGCGCTTGTTGTTCTGCTGCACCTGGTTGACCCCGGGCAGACGGATTTCGACCGGATCCTCGGCGGTGGAGATGTTGCGGGTGTCGTCGTTGAGGATGCCCAGCGCGGTGTACAGCGACACCGTCTTGCCCGAGCCGGTGGGACCGGTGACCAGGACCATGCCGTACGGCTTGTGGATCGCGTCCAGGAACAGCTTCTGCTGCTCCGGCTCGTAGCCGAGCTTGTCGATACCCAGCTTGGCCGCGCTGCCGTCGAGGATACGCAACACGATCTTCTCGCCGAACAGCGTGGGCAGGGTGCTGACGCGGAAGTCGATCTGCTTGTTCTTGGACAGATTGAGCTTGATGCGGCCGTCCTGCGGGACCCGCTTCTCGGCGATGTCCAACTGCGCCATCACCTTGAGGCGCGCGGCGATGCGCTGATTGAGCTTGACCGGCGCCTTGGCCACGCTCTTGAGCAGGCCGTCGATGCGCAGGCGCACCCGGTAGTCGTCCTCGTAGGGCTCGAAGTGGATGTCGGACGCGCCGCGGCGGATCGCATCGACCAGCACCTTGTTCACGAACTTGACGACCGGGGTGTCCTCCCCCTTGGCGTCGATGCCGGTGTCGCCACCGCCGCCCATGTCCTCGTCGCCGCCGCCGACATCGAGGTTGTCCATGCCCTCGTCGTCGCCCAAGGCACTGCCGAGCGAGTCGTTGCTGGCCTGCCACTGCTCCAGGGTGCGGCGGATCTGGTCCTCGTCGACCAGGATCGGCTCCACCGTCAGATTGGTGTGGAACTTGATGTCGTCCAGCGCCCGGGTCTGGGTCGGGTTGCTGATGCCGACGAACAGGCGGCCGCCGCGCTTGAACAGCGGCAGCACCTGGTACTTCTGCAGCAACTCCTCGCTGACCAGCTTCATCGCGTTCTGGCTGGCATCGAAGACAGAGACATCCATCAACGGCATGCCGAACTCCACCGCATTGGCGGCAGCCAGCTGCGCGGCGGTGACCAGCTTCTTCTCGGAGAACCACTGCGGCAGCGGGACCTTTGCCTCGGCTGCGTGCGCCATCGCCGTCCGCGCAGCAGCTTCCTCTAGCGCGCCATCCTGAACAAGACGGCGGGCGATTCCGGTGATACCGACGAGGTTGGCAGATGTCAGATTATTCATAAGCCCATTATACTGGAATGGATTTTGAGCGACTAGGCAGCCAACACAACATTCAGCGCACTAATTTTTTCCGTAAAGCCGATAAAATCATGACCACTACCCAGATGCAAAGACAAAACACCCAGTCAATAACCACTTCTCACCAAATGAAAAGTCCCGCTTCCGCGGGACTTTTCACAACGCAAATTAAGACACAAACACTCAGCGGCATTCAGCAGGGTAATACTTAGCCTGGCTACCGCTACCAACGCATTTCCAGGTCGTACCAACTGCGGAATTGGCCGCGCCAACCGTAGGGGTATAGGTCAAAATGGTACCCTTGGTCTTGGTTGCATCACCAGTGACAGTGATAACACCGGTCGCATCTGCGCAAGTGATAGAGGCCATATTCGTGGTTGCCGCAGTGGCACCGACCCCAGTGCAGTTTTTGGTAGAGAGCGCCCCGCCATTGTTGGCGATATTTTCAGCGACTGTCGTTTTGAAAGAGCTCGCCATTACCGCAAGTTCGCTAACACGGGACCGAATGGTATAATCCTGATAAGCAGGCAACGCAATGGCAGCCAAGATAGCGATGATCGCAACAACGATCATCAATTCGATCAGGGTAAAGCCCTCTTGCTTCTTCATAATGAACCCCTAGAGATGGTTTGTACAGGTTGAGATAGCTGGCACTCGCCCGCGGAGGGAACTCCCCGAGCGCCGCGGCGGAGTGCCACGTGCAAGATGCTTAAAGCAGATCGCGTGCCAACTTCTCACGCCTTGTAGCACGCCTCGCCAAATGCCCCGCACAACCATGATGCCTGAGAGTGGCGGACGAAATTCTCCCAAATCAGCGATTTGCGACGGGATGGGTCATTCGACCTGATGCGTCAAAAAGTGACGCGATGCGTCACTTCGAGGGGACGGGATGGCGCGCGCTATGGGTTTAGGTGCCAGTTGCCCCGGAAACCTATACTATCCTCCAGTCCGCCTGGGGATGGCCGGACGGGGAGACGATCCGATGTCCGCAACGCGCAGCGCAGTCAAAAAAGAACCGGTCGCGCGTGCGGCCAGCCAGCAGGTGCCTTTCGTCTGGGAGGGCACAGACAAGCGCGGCATCAAGATGAAGGGCGAGCAGACGGCGAAAAGTGCCAACCTACTGCGCGCAGAACTCCGCCGCCAAGGCATCACCCCGTCTTTAGTCAAGCCTAAGCCAAAACCTTTGTTTGGCGCTAACGGTCGCAAGATCGGCGCCAAGGACATTGCTTTCTTCAGCCGCCAAATGGCGACCATGATGAAGTCCGGCGTCCCGATCGTGGGCTCCCTGGAGATCATCGCCAGCGGGCACAAGAATCCGCGCATGAAGCAGATGGTCGACCAGATCCGGACAGACATCGAGGGCGGCTCTTCGCTCTATGAAGCAATCAGCAGACATCCGGTGCAATTTGACGAGTTGTACCGCAATTTGGTACGTGCCGGCGAAGGGGCCGGCGTTCTTGAGACCGTGCTGGAGACAGTCGCAACCTACAAGGAAAACATCGAGGCCCTGAAGGGCAAGATCAGAAAAGCCTTGTTCTATCCAGCCATGGTGATGGCCGTTGCTTTGATTGTCAGTTCCATCCTGTTGGTCTGGGTGGTGCCCCAATTCGAGGATGTGTTCAAGGGTTTTGGCGCGGAACTGCCGGCCTTCACCCAGATGATCGTCTCCGCCTCACGCTTCATGGTGTCGTACTGGTGGATGCTATTGCTCTTACTGGTAGGCAGCATCGGCGGCTTCATCTTCGCCTACAAACGTTCGCCTGCGATGCAGCATGGGATGGACCGACTGGTGCTCAAGGTCCCGATCATCGGCCAGATCATGCACAACAGCTCAGTGGCGCGCTTCTCGCGCACTTTGGGGGTGACCTTCCGCGCCGGCGTACCGCTGGTGGAGGCGTTGGACATCGTCGCCGGCGCCACTGGTAACAGCGTGTACGAAAAAGCTGTGCTGCGCATGCGCGACGACGTCGCGGTTGGCTACCCAGTCAATATGGCGATGAAGCAGACCAATCTGTTCCCGCACATGGTCATCCAGATGACCGCGATCGGCGAAGAGGCCGGCGCGCTGGACGCGATGCTGTTCAAGGTCGCCGAGTACTTCGAGCAGGAAGTGAACAATGCGGTCGATGCCTTGAGCAGCCTGATCGAGCCGTTGATCATGGTGTTCATCGGCACCATCGTGGGCGGCATGGTCATCGGCATGTACCTGCCGATCTTCAAGCTGGCCTCCGTCGTTGGATAAGCATTAATGGCATTTCTCGATCAACACCCCGGCCTCGGCTTCCCGGCCGCGGCCGGGCTCGGCCTGCTGGTGGGCAGCTTCCTCAACGTGGTCATCCTGCGCATGCCCAGGCGCATGGAATGGCAGTGGAAGCGCGATTCGCGCGAGATCCTGGAGCTGCCGGACATCTACGATCCGCCGCCGCCCGGCATCGTGGTGGAGCCGTCGCACTGCCCGCATTGCAAGCACAAGCTGGCCTGGTTCGAAAACATCCCGCTGTTCAGCTGGCTGGCGCTGCGCGGCAAGTGCCGCTACTGCCATGCGCCGATCTCGCCGCAGTACCCGCTGGTGGAACTGCTCACCAGCCTGCTGGTGGTCGCCAGCGTGTGGCGCTTCGGCTTCGGCTGGCAGGGCTTCGGCGCGATCGTGTTCAGTTGTTTCCTGGTGGCATTGTCCGGCATCGACCTGCGCACGCGCCTGCTGCCGGACCAGTTGACCCTGCCGCTGATGTGGCTCGGCCTGATCGGCAGCATGGACAACCTGTACATGCCGGCCAAACCCGCCCTGCTCGGCGCTGCGGTCGGCTACTTCTCGCTGTGGTCGGTGTGGTGGCTGTTCAAGCAGATCACCGGCAAGGAAGGCATGGGCCATGGCGATTTCAAGCTGCTGGCCGCGATCGGCGCCTGGTGCGGCCTGAAGGGCATCCTGCCGACCATCCTGATCTCCTCCCTGGTCGGTGCGATCCTCGGCTCGCTGTGGCTGGCGGCCAAGGGCCGCGACCGCGCCACGCCGATCCCGTTCGGCCCCTATCTGGCGATCGCCGGCTGGATCACCTTCTTCTGGGGCACGGAGATCGTGGAGACCTACATGCGCTGGTCGGGACTGCGCTGACGGAGCCCGAGGCTTGACTGATTTCGTCGTCGGCTTGACCGGAGGCGTGGCCTCCGGCAAGAGCGAACTGAGCCGCCGCTTCGAGGCCAAGGGCATCGTCGTCGCCGATGCCGACCTCGCCGCGCGTGCGGTGGTCGCGCCCGGCCACCCGGCCCTGGCACAGATCGTGGCCCGGTTCGGGCCGCAGATCCTGCAGAACGATGGGCAACTCGACCGCGCCGCCTTGCGCCAGCGGATCTTCGAGGACGCAACGGCACGTCGCGACCTGGAAGCGATCACCCATCCGGCCATTCGCCGGTTGCTGCAGGAACAGTGCCGCGCGGCTGCCGGACCATACGCGATCGCCGCCATCCCGTTGTTGACCGAGGTCGGTGCGCGCACCCGCTACCCCTGGCTCGACCGGATCCTGGTGATCGACGCTCCCGAGGCGCTGCAACACGCCCGCCTGATGCAACGCGACGGCATCACCGCCGACCTGGCGCAGCGCATGCTGGCGGCCCAGGCCACCCGCGCAGAGCGCCTGGCCATTGCCGACGACGTGGTGGTCAACGACGGCGCCGCAACGGCACTGCAGGAAGCGGTGGAGAAGCTGGACGAGCAGTACCGTGCACTGGCTGCGGCCAAGGCGTCAGCGTCTTTGTAGGTAGGCGCCCTTGTTCCCGCTGGGATCAGCCGCGATCATCTTCACCGGGGGAATGCCCGGTCGCGGCTGAAGCCGCTCCTAAGCGATGGAGGAAGCGTCCTCGTCAGCCTCAGGCCGGCTTGAACCACAGTGTCGCCACCACGCCCTTGGTGGCGCCCGGACGCACGTTGACCTGCCAACCATAGAGATCGCAGAGGCGACTGACGATCGATAGGCCGATGCCGCCGCCCTGCGAATGGCCGGCGTGGGTGCCGCGGTAGCCGCGCTGGAACAGCTTGGCCGCGTCCTCCTCGCTCAGACCCGGGCCGGAATCGATCACCTGCACCGCGTCGCTCAGCACGCGCACCACCACCTGGCCTTCCTGGGTGTACTTGACGGCATTGCCGATCAGATTGCCCAGCGCCACCGACAGCGCCGCTTCCGGCGCATCGATGGTCAGGTTGCGCTCGCCTTCCAGCAGCAACTGCAGCGGCTTGCCGCCCAGTTGCGCGCGATGCGACTCGATCAACTGCTCGGCCACCTTGGCGACGTTGCTGTGTCCCTGCCCGCGCTCGTTGCGCGACAGCAGCAGCAGCGACCCGATCAAGTCGCTGCACTGCTGTTCGGCGCGCTGGATGCGCTGCAGGCGCTGCAGCACTTTCTCGTCGAGATTGGGCCGGGTCAGCAACAGCTCGGTGGCGCCGCGGATCACCGCCAGCGGCGTGCGCAGTTCATGGCTGACGTCGGCATTGAACTCGCGGTCGCGCTGCACCACTTCGGTCAGGCGCGCCGAATAGTCGTCCAGCGCCTCCGCCAGCTGGCCGACCTCGTCGTCGGGGAAGTGCGGCGCCAGCGGCTTGGGGTCGCTGCTGCCGCGATAGGCGCGCAAGCGTGCGGCCAGGTCCGACACCGGCCGCATCACCCGCGACGCCGACCACCAGCCGATCACCAGCGACAACGCGCTGAACACCAGCACCGACAGGATCAGGGTGCGCTTGAGCTGCACCTCGCCCTGCATGGTCTGGGTCATGTCGTAGGCGAGGAAGAACCAGACGTTCGGGGTCTTGCGCACCGCCACCTTGTAGGAGAACGGCTTGCCGGTTTCGTCGCGACCGGACACGTTGTGGATGCCGTCGGAGAAGTTGTACCACTCCGGCTGCTCTCGCCGCAGCGCCTCGAAGCGGTCGCTCTTGACCACCCGGCCGACCATCTGCTGCACCGGCAGATCCGGGTTCTTCGACGGATCGGAGAAGAACCGGTGCGAGTATTCGTCGATGTTGCGGTTCAGCACCACCTCGACCAGCTGGTTCTCCACGCGTGCCCGCGCCCAGTTGGTGGCGAACGCGAACAGCGCGGTCAGGCCGAAGCCCAACAGCACGAACGAGAGGATAATGCGGCTGCGGAGGCGGCGGCGGTAGCGTCCGCGCCGCCGCACCACACGCGGCAACGCAGGCGTTTCAGGCATCGGGTGCGGCGATGCGGTAGCCGATGCCGTGGCGGGTCTGGATCATCGGCACGTCGAACGGTTTGTCCACCACCGCGCGCAGGCCATGGATATGCACGCGCAGGGAATCGGAATCGGGCAGTTCCTCGCCCCACACGCGGGTTTCCAGTTCCTGCCGGGTCACCACCGCCGGCGCGGCTTCCATCAGCGCCTGCAGGATCTTCAGCGCGGTGGGATTGAGCTGCAGCAGCTTGCCCTGGCGACGCACTTCCAGCGTATCCAGGTTGTATTCCAGATCGCCGGTCTCCAGCACCCGGGTGTGCACGCCCTTGCCGCGGCGCGACAGCGCGTTGAGCCGCACTTCCACTTCCTGCAGCGCGAACGGCTTGATCAGGTAGTCGTCGGCGCCGGAATCGAAGCCGGCGAGCTTGTTGTCCAGCGAATCGCGCGCCGTGAGCATCAGCACCGGCGTCTGCTTGCGCGCTTCGTTGCGCAGCTTGCGGCAGACCTCGATGCCGTCCATGCCGGGCAGGTTGAGATCGAGCACGATCGCATCGAACTCGTGCACCACCGCCAGGTGCAGACCGGTGACGCCATCGGCGGCGAAATCGACGGTATGACCGCGATCCTCGAGGTAGTCGCCGAGATTGGCAGCGATGTCGCTGTTGTCTTCGATCACTAGAATTCGCACCAACATGTACCCCGTCAGTCGTACTACGTATCAGTAGAGTGCGCCGCGGATGCCGCGCCTCCTCGTCGTCCACGGCGGCACGCCGCCATGGTATTTGCAATGCGTTCCGATGGATGCCCAGGCGAACTTTCGCCCTCGCGATCCACCTGACGATTCGCTGCCTTGGACAGCGCGTCGCCGCTATCAGTTCTCGCTCCAGCCGATCCGCTCGCGAGCTACGGCGCTCGCAAACGGCGCGGCCTGCCATTCGTTCTTCGGCAACGCCTGCGCCAAGCCAGGCTCGCCTGCTTCTTGAACACGTTCACCCGAGTCAGATCGCTGCCGAATTGTACTGAGTTGCCGTGCGAACACTTTCTTCACGTTCATGGGCGCCTCACCTTGGCGCCGTGACCGATCCGGGCTCCTGCATTCCGCAGTTCCCCATTGCGTCGCAATGTAGCTGCCGCGCAAACATGCCCGCAAGCGCGACCCCGGCGTCGGCCGGGGTCTGCGATCGCCAACAAATCGCCCAAGAAAAAGACCCAGGCAGCGGAGCTGCCTGGGCCGAAAGTTTTTCTATCCCGATTACCGTTCCTGCTGAGGAGGGCAGAGCTGCGGTCCGGAGAAGCTTACGCAGGGCGGAATTAAACCGGTGTTAAGCCAGAACGAACGGCCAGTAATGCGACTAAGCCCCTGATTTCTTTCGTTTCAGGCAAGCTTCGAGGTGCTCGATGACCTTACCGGCGATATCCAGCCCGCAGACCGTCTCGATGCCTTCCAGGCCCGGCGTGGAGTTGACCTCCAACACCAGCGGCCCGCGCTTGGAGCGAATCAGATCGACGCCGGCCACGCCCAGGCCCAACGCCTTGGCCGAGCGTACCGCGACCTCCTGCTCGCCACGGCTGGCTGCGGTCTTCTCGGCGGTGCCGCCCAGATGCAGGTTGGAGCGGAAGTCGCCCTCCGGCGCGGTGCGGCGCATCGCCGCCACCACCTGGTTGCCGACCACGAAGCAGCGCAGGTCGGCGCCCTCGGCCTCGCCGATGAACTCCTGCACCAGGAAATTGGCATACAGCCCGCGCAACGCCTCGACCACGCCGCGCGAGGCGCTGGCCTTCTCGGTCAGGATCACCCCGGCGCCCTGGGTGCCCTCGTTCAACTTCACCACGTGCGGCGGCGGGCCGAGCATGGACAGCAGATCGCCGGTGTCGTCCGGGTTGTCGCCGAACACGGTCATCGGCATGTCGATGCCCTTGGCCGCCAGCAGTTGGTGCGCGCGCAGCTTGTCGCGGGCGCGCAGGATCGCGTCGGACGGGTTGGGCGTGCAGACGCCCATCATCTCCAGTTGCCGCAGCACCGCGGTGCCGTAGCGGGTCACCGAATTGCCGATGCGCGGGATCACCGCGTCGTAGCCGGTGATCGGCTTGCCCTTGTAATGCATGGTGAAAGCGCCGGCGGCGATGCGCATGTAGCAGCGCAGCGGGTCTAGCACGCGCACCGTGTGCCCGCGTTCGCGGCCGGCCTCGACCAGGCGCCGGGTCGAGTACAGCTTGGTATTGCGGGACAGGATGGCGAGCTTCATCGAAGGCGGCGGCGGTGGCAGGCCCGGCATCATACGTCGCGCCACCGGCGCCGCGATGCCGCGCGCCGCCACCGCCCGCGCGGCAAGGCCGGGATCGGCGGTGATCGCCATCACCCACGTTCCGCGTGCTGTCCCACAGCCGACATCGGACCGCCCCGAAACGTTCACAAAACCGTTGCATCGTGGCGGGCGGGCCGCGTACCGGCCCGGTGCCGGCTGCCCGCGCCCCGCGCGGCAGGACCGGAACGTCTCCCCCTCTTGATTGGTGACTTTCGATGACCCCCACTTCCAGATCCTTGCGCCCGCACGCGCTGGTGCTCGCCATCGTGTCCGCCCTGCCGGCCTTCGCCGCGCTGGCCGAGACCGCGCCGGCCGCCGCCACCGCAACCGCCGATGCGGCGGCCAGCGCGAGCGGCAACGATGCCACCATGCTCGACGCGATCACTGTCGTGTCCAGCGGCACCACCCGCCAGGTGCAGCGCATCACCCGTGAGGACATCGGAATCGCCGCCCCCGGCACCAGCGCGCTGAAGGTGCTGGACAAGCTGCCCGGCGTGCAGTTCCAGTCGGCCGACCCGTTCGGCGCCTACGAATGGTCCACCGCGATCAGCCTGCACGGGTTCGACCAGAGCCGCCTCGGCTTCACCCTGGACGGCGTGCCGCTGGGCAACATGAGCTACGGCGTCACCGATGGCCTGCAGGTGACCCGCGCGATCATTTCCGAGAACGTGGCCTCGGTGGAACTGGCGCAGGGCGCCGGCGGCCTGGGCACGCCGTCGAGCAGCAACCTCGGCGGCACCGTGCGCTACTACTCCGCCGATCCGGATGCCGACGCCGGCTTCCGCTTCAGCCAGACCCTCGGCTCCGACAGCACCCGCCGCACCTACCTGCGCGGCGACACCGGCGACATCCACGGCTTCTCGCTGTACACCTCGCTGGTGCACGGCGAAATGGACAAGTGGAAGGGCTACGGCAACAACGAGTACAACCAGGCCAACGCCAAGGCGCTGTACCAGTGGGGCGATGGCAACCGGGTCAGCCTGTACCTGGACAGCTCGCACCGCAAGGAATACGACATCATGGACCTGTCTCTGACCTCGCAGCGGGTCCTCGGCTGGGATTGGGACTACCTGATGCCGGACTGGAACAGCGCGGTGCAGATCGCCAACGCGCTCAACGGCAAGGGCAGCTACCCGGCCAGCCTCAACGGCCTGCCGGCCGACTACGACAAGGCCGACGCGTCCTACTACTCCGGCGCCGGCCTGCGCCGCGACAACCTGGCCGCGCTCAGCGGCACGTTCAACCTCGGTGGCAGCGCCACGCTGAACCTGACCGGCTACTACCACGACAACAACGGCGAAGGCCAGTGGACCACGCCGTACGTCGCGTCCTCGCCCAGCGTGCCGCTCTCGATGCGCACCACCGACTACCGCCTCAACCGCCATGGCGTCACCGGCTCGCTGAACTTCACCGTGGCCGGCAACGAGATCGAGATCGGCGGCTGGTACCAGAACGCCAAGACCGTGCAGGAGCGCAACTACTTCCTGCTCGACGGCCCGTTCACCGACCTGTACTACTTCAACAAGAACGGCACCCTGTTCGCGCGCGGCTTCGCCCAGCACTACGATACCGACACGACCATGGTCTACGCGCAGGACACGCTGCGCCTGATGGACGAGCGCCTGACCCTGAACTTCGGCGCCAAGAAGCTGATCGTCGACACCACCGCGCAGTCGCAGGTGCCGTCCGCGTCCAATGCCGCCGGCGAGATCAAGGCCGACTCGGACCTGCTGCCGCAGGTCGGCATCAACTACAAGATTGACGATCACCAGGAGGTCTACGCCTCCTACAACAAGAACATGGCCGGCTTCGGCTTCACCCCGTTCCAGGAATCGCAGGCCGCGTTCAATGCGATCAAGGGCTCGCTGGAGCCGGAGACCGCGCAGACCTACGAACTGGGTTACCGCGTGCGCGGCGCCGGCGTGGAAGCGTCGCTGGCCCTGTACCACACCACCTTCGACGACCGCCTGCTGGTGACCTCGCCGTGCAGCGCGATCCAGACCTGCTCGGCCACGCTCAACAACGTCGGTTCGGTGCGTAGCCAGGGTGCCGACCTGGCGGTGATCTGGCGTCCGATCGAACAGCTGCGCTGGCTGAACTCGCTGTCCTATGACGACTCGACCTACCAGGACGACTACCTCAACGGCGGCGTGGTGGCGACCTCCGGCAAGCGCGTGGTCGGCATCCCCGAGTGGATGTTCTCCAGCAGCCTGGCCTACGAAAACGCCGGCTGGCACGCCTCGCTGGACGGCAAGTACACCGGCCGCCGCTACATCAGCTACCTCAACGACTCGTCGGTGCCCAGCTACTGGCGCTTCGACCTCAGCGCCGGCTACGACTTCGGCCAGGTCGGCATGTTCCAGAACCTGGGCCTGAGCGCGAACGTCACCAACCTGTTCGACAAGCGCTACTTCGCCACCGTCGGCACCAACGGCTACGTCGTCTCCGACCCCAACGGCTACAACCAGACGCTGATGGCCGGTGCGCCGCGCCAGTTCTTCGTCACCTTCAGCGGCAAGTTCTGAGCCGACGCGACACTGTCAGGGAAGGCATCACGCGCCGCCGCTGCTCTTGCAGCGGCGGCGTTTGCGTTTTGGGAGCGAGGCGAACTTGCAGGGCACGGGGATGGCCATGCAGCATTGGCCGTCGTTTCAGAATCGCATGCGCTCGAAAGGATCGCGACTGAATCTGCCGCCAGCGCCGGCGCATCGCCGGGCGTCATGCGCACCCGCTGGCAGCGACGTCGAAGGCCGTCCCCATCCTTGTGGGAGGGACTTCAGTCCCGACTGCAACAGGGTCAAAGCGCCAATGGCCTCGCTTAGTGAACCCGGATCACAGTGACTTCTACAGCGGCCACATTACCTATAGGTCCTGCTCCGGCAACATCCGTGCTCAGCCAGAAACTGGCCACGCATCAGAGCGCCAGTGCAGCCACTACGCGTCGACCGCGCGGCCGATCGCCGGATCGCTCATGCTCGGCCGGCCGGTCTCGATGTGCCCGGCCAGGCGCCGCCGCCACTGCGGCAAAGTCGCGCTGTCGATGGTCAGGTCATACCAGTGGTGCTGCGCCTGCAGCGGCAGACGCAGGACGGTGCGATCACCGGCAGCCAGCGTGATCGCCTGCTCGCCACCATCGCCGCGATACCCGTCGCGCACGCGCAACGCGCAGGGCTGCTCACCGGCATTGACCAGCGTCAGCAGCAAGCATTGCGCGGCAACATCGTAGTCGGCCTCGGCCTGCAGACCGGCATCGCCGATCCCGTCGCCATGGAACTCGCGCAGGAAACCGTTGGGGCCATGCACGCGCAGCGCGTAGCCGGCATCGGCGGCAGCGCCGCGCCAGGGGCGCGCATCCTGCAGCTCGCTGCCGGCGGCCAGCGTGTAGAACCAGGGCCCGGCCACACCCTCGTCGGCATAGGCATTGAGCGCAACGCCGGCCGCGCCGCGGTTGCGCATGCGCAACACGCGCGCGTCCGCCTGCACCTGCAGCCGCACATCGAAATCGTAGGGCAGCGCGCGCGCCGGGCGCTGCCCGGGCTCCTGCACCGGCAGCGCCTGCTGGGCAGGGCGCTGTGGCGGCGGCAGCGTCGCGGTGGCATCGATGCGGGCGATGTAATCGCGGGTGTCCGGCAAGGCCACCGGCGCCGGATCGTGGCCGACGAAGTCCAGCGTGGAGGTCAGATCGCCGGCAACCGCGCGGCGCCAGGGATTGATGTTCGGCTCCATCACGCCGAAACGCTGCTCCAGGAAGCGCAGCACCGAGGTGTGGTCGAACACCTGCGAGTTCACCCAGCCGCCGCGGCTCCACGGCGACACCACCAGCATCGGCACCCGCGGCCCCAGCCCGACCGGCACGCCATGGTAGTCCTCGCCATGCAGGTCCACGTTGCTGGCGCCCAGCTCCGGCCGGATCGCCGGCAACGCCGGCGGCACGTGGTCGAAGAAGCCGTCGTTCTCGTCGTAGTTGATCAGGAACACCGTCTTCGACCAGACCTCCGGCGAAGCGGCCAGCACCTCCAGCAGCCGCGCGCTCAAGGATTCGCCATAGGCCGGGGTGGCCTCGGGGTGCTCGCTGAGCAGGTACGGCGCGACGATCCACGACACCTGCGGCAGCGTGCCGGCGCGCACGTCTCGCTCGAACGCGGCCACCAGGTGTTCGCCGCGCGAGGCCTTGGCGTTGTCGGCGGTGGAGCCAGGCACGATGGCGCGGCCCCGGCGGTACAACGGCGACGCGCGGTCCAGCTTGCGAAAGTTGGCGAAGTACGGATGGCTGTTGTCGCCGTAGTTATCGAACTCCTGATAGACCTGCCAACTGATGCCAGCCTGCTGCAGGCGCTCGGAGTAGGTGCTCCAGGTATAGCCGGGAAAGCGCGGATTGTCGCGCGCCATATCCGCGGTCCAGTTGCCGTCGTCGCGGTTGTTCACCGCCTGCTCGCCGTCGTTGCCGACGCTCAGGCCGCTGGTGCCGGTGAACATGTACATGCGGTTGGGATTTGTCGGACCGAACAGCGAGGCGTGGTAGCCGTCGCAAAGGGTGAAGGCGTCGGCCAGCGCGTAGTAGAACGGCAGGTCCTCGCGCTGGAAGTGGCCCATGCTCATCGCGCTCTTCTGCGCGATCCAGGCATCGTGGTGCTTCCAGGTCTCGTGCGAGCCCTTCCAGTCGTGGTTGAGATCCTTCATCCACTGCGCGCTGCTGGTCTGGCTGTTGAGCCGGAACGGCAATACGTAGCGGTCGCTGCCCTTGCGCTCGGGCTGATACCAGACCGGCTTGCCGCTCGGCAGCCGCAGCGGCCGCGGATCGCCATAGCCGCGCACCCCGCGCAGGCAGCCGAAGTAATGATCGAAGGAGCGGTTCTCCTGCATCAGGATCACCACATGCTGCACGTCCTGCAGTGTGCCGGTGACCCGCGCCGGCGGCACCGCCAGCGCACTGCGGATGACGCCCGGCAACAGCGGCATGGCCGCACCGGCCCCGATGGCCATGGACGTACGGGTGAGAAAACGACGACGGCTGTGATCGACCACGAGAAGCAACACCGGCAACGAGCTAACGCTCAGGCGTTTGCCAGCCTAGCGCTGGTCGATGAAGCGGGTTTGACAGCGACTTCCTCGCTGCGACAGACGCAGTCCGACACAGGGCCTTCGAACAGGGCTGCGCAGCAGGACGCGACCACATCGACAATGTGTCGAGGCGCAGCCAGAAAAGGAGTAGAAATTGCGGAGCGGCCCCGGTGTTGCGGAGCGGTGCAGAGCACGAAAGCGCTTGCAACAGCTGGAGCGGGCGATGGGAATCGAACCCACGTCAGTAGCTTGGGAAGCTACAGCTCTACCATTGAGCTACGCCCGCGTTGCCGGTGCAGTCTATGCGCTGGGCCGGGGGTTGCGCAAGAAATCGGCGCAATGCGGCTGCAGCGCGCGGGCGATCCCGGCACTCCCAGCAGCGCGCCCTGGAAATGCAGAAGGGCTTCAGTCCCGACGGCTCGAGATCAGAGGCGTCGGGGCTGAAGCCCCTCCCACAACTGGCATCCAATGCCGTTGGTTTACGCCACCCCATCTGCCCCACCCTGCCCGGCACACAGCCGGGCAAGGCAGGCAACGTCGGGCAGTGCTTAGAAGCTGCCGCCGAAGTTCACGAACAGCGAGGTGTCGTGCGCGCGCGACTGGCCGGTGGTGGTGGCGAGGCCGACGTTGCTCTCGAAGCCCCACAGCTTGGTCCGCGCGCCCAGCACCACCGACGCGTAGTTGCGGTCGAAGTTGATGCCCGGCACCGCGTACTCGCCCAGGTCGGACATGGTCTGCAGGTACGCGGTGGCTTCCTGGTTCTTCTTGAACTCGTGGTCGTAGGTGGCCTGCAGGTACGGCTTCACCGTGCCGGCATCGATGCTGGCCTTCCAGCCGATGCGGCCCACCATCGACTCGACGTCGCGGTCGCTGTAGCCCAGCGCGCTGGAGTTCGGGTTGCTCTCGGTGTAGCCGTCGAGCTTGACCTTCTGCCAGATCGCCGCGGCCACCGGGCCGTGCTTGAAGCTGCCTTCACCGAACTCGTAGCCGCCCTGCAGCGCCGCGGTCAGGTTGCTGCCGTCCGGCGAGCCCTTGTGCTCGATGGTGGCTGGGCCGAGGTTGACCTTGCGGGTGACGTCGTAGCTCAGCCAGGTGTAGCTGACCTGGGCGTTGACCCAGGCATGCTCCCCGTACCAGCCGGCAAAGCCGCCGAGGGTGCTGTCGTCCTGGGTGTAGTCGCCGCCGCGGTTGCCGAAGTCGGCATCGGTGCGACCGAAGCCGCCGAAGCCGCCGAACACCCACTCGCCACGCGACCAGTCCACGCCGAACAGACCGGCCGGGGCCATGCCGTCGTACAGGTCGCCGTGCTGGTAGCGCTGCATGTCGCCACGCAGGTTGCCCCACCAGCGCACGCCATCCGCTTCCGGGCGGCCATCGACGTGCCAGGCGACCTGGTCGGCGCGCGAGCGGCCAACCATCTGCGCCGAGTGCGTCAGGATCTGCTGGGTACGCGGGCCCTCCAGGATCGACAGCGCGTACTGCGCCAGCAGTTCGTGGGTGCGGCCGGTCGGGTGCACGCCGTCGGCGAACACGTAGGTGTCGGCGGCATCGGCGCTCACGTAGCTGGTCGGGTTGCAGGTCAGCGACTGCGCAGTGATCTGCGGTTGGCAGGCGGTGCCGGTGACGTTGGTGAAGCCGTAGGCGCCCGGGTTGGCCACCACTTCCTGCAGCAGGTGGAAGGTATCGACCGGGATCACCCGCAGCCCGGCGCTCTTGAGGCCGGAGAACAGCGCGGTGTTGTAGGCGGTGGCCAGCGCGGTGCCCTGTGCCATCGCCGCGGCGCCACCGGCGCGGAAGCGCGGGGTGATGCCGACGTCCGGCAGGTTGTTGACCATGACATAGCGCGCACCGGCGTTCTGCAGGCTGGCAACGATGCCCACTTCGGCGGTCACGGCATTGCCGATGGTGGCCTGCACCGGCGCACCGCCGGCGATGGCGAACAGATCGTTGGCACCGCCCCACACCGAATACAGCGCGTTCGGGTCGGCCTTGCCGCCGTTGGCGGCCAGGTAGTTGCTGGCCTGGGTGGCCAGCGACGGCGCCACGCCCAGCGCGCTCGGGTTGGCCACGCCGACACGGGCATTGCCGGCGGCATAGTCGTCGCCGATCTGGCCGTTGCCGTTGGCGGCGGCGTTGGTGCCGTAGTACTCGGCCACGTACTGCGCCCAGACGAAGTCGGGGTTGGTGGTGAACTGGCCGGTCACCGCACGCACCGAGGCCGGCAGCAGCGGACGGTAGTAGCCCGCGTCGGTCAGGCTGTCGCCGAAGAACACGGTGCGGCTGTAGGTGGACTGCGCGAACGCAGGCGCGGCGGCGAGCACGATCGCGGCGGCGAGCAGCGAACGGAGCGGACGGATGGACGAAGTCATGGAAGCCCTCCCGGGCAGAAATGGAACACGAGAAATGCAGCGAAACGGGGGAGCGGCCGCACCATACGTAGCCGCATGGCCGACATCATTCCACCTCTGCCGGACACGCTCACGTTGCACTGCCGCAAGATTGCGACTCGCACGCCCACGGCGCGCATTGCACAATGATGGCATGAACATCGAATTGAACGGCAGACAATGCACGCTGGCGCCGGCCACCACCGTGGCCGCGCTGCTGCAGGCCGAAGGGCTGGGCCAGCGGCGCGTGGCGGTCGAGGTCAACGGCCAGATCGTGCCGCGCGGCGCACATGCCGAGCACGAACTGCACGCCGGCGACCGGGTCGAGATCGTGCACGCGCTGGGCGGCGGCTGAATCTCACCGCCGTGCGCAGGTGCGCGGGCTCGGCAGGGCCGGTGCGATGGGCGATAATCCGCCGATGAACGCTCCCGCCCCCCACGATGCGCTGGTGATCGCCGGCAAACCCTACCGTTCGCGCCTGCTCACCGGCACCGGCAAGTTCGCCGATCTCGAACAGACCCGCCTGGCCACCGAGGCCGCCGCTGCGCAGATCGTCACCGTGGCGATCCGCCGCAGCAACATCGGCCAGAACCCGGGCGAGCCCAACCTGCTCGACGTGCTGCCGCCGGAGCAGTACACCATCCTGCCCAACACCGCCGGCTGCTACACCGCCGAGGACGCGGTGCGCACCTGCCGGCTGGCGCGCGAACTGCTCGACGGCCACAACCTGACCAAGCTGGAAGTGCTGGGCGACCAGCGCACCCTGTTCCCGGACGTGGTGCAGACCCTCAAGGCCGCGGAAATCCTGGTCGCCGACGGCTTCGAGGTGATGGTCTATACCAGCGACGACCCGATCCTGGCCAAGCGCCTGGAAGAGATCGGCTGCGTGGCGGTGATGCCGCTGGCCGCGCCGATCGGCTCCGGCCTGGGCGTCCAGAACCGCTACAACCTGCTGGAGATCATCGACAACGCCAAGGTGCCGATCATCGTCGACGCCGGCGTCGGCACCGCCTCGGACGCGGCGATCGCGATGGAGCTCGGCTGCGACGGCGTGCTGATGAACACCGCCATCGCTGGCGCGCGCAACCCCGTGCTGATGGCCAGCGCCATGCGCAAGGCGGTAGAGGCCGGTCGCGAGGCGTTCCTGGCCGGGCGCATCCCGCGCAAGCGCTACGCCAGCGCCTCCTCGCCGATCGACGGACTGATCGGGTGAGGTCGCAGGCATGACCGATCCGTTCTCCAGCGCCGGCGCCAAGACCCCGCCGAAACCCTTCACCGTCGAGGAAGGCCATCGCCAGGTGCGCAGCTTCGTGCTGCGCCAGGGCCGCTTCACGCCGGCCCAGCAGCGCGCGTTCGACGCGCTGTGGCCGCGCTTCGGCCTGGACTACAGCGGCCAGCCACGCGATCTGGACGCCACCTTCGGCCGCACCGCGCCCAAGGTGCTGGAGATCGGCTTCGGCAACGGCGCCGCGCTGCGCCATGCCGCGCAGCACGACCCCAGCCGCGACTACATCGGCATCGAGGTGCATGCGCCCGGCGTGGGCCGCCTGCTCAACGCCCTGGCCGAGGACGGCGCCGATCACGTGCGCCTGTACCACCACGATGCGGTGGAGGTGCTGCAGCACGAGATCGCCGACGGCAGCCTGGACGAAGTGCGCATCTACTTCCCCGACCCCTGGCACAAGAAGCGCCACAACAAGCGGCGCCTGCTGCAGCCGGCCTTCGCCGCGCTGCTGGTGCGCAAGCTGCGCACCGGCGGCCGCCTGCACTGCGCCACCGACTGGGCCGACTACGCCGAACAGATGTGGGACGTACTCGACGCCACCCCCGGCCTGGTCAACCGCGCCGGCCCGCGCGGCCACGTCCCGCGCCCGGACTGGCGCCCGCAGACCCACTTCGAGACCCGTGGCCAGAACCTGGGGCATGGGGTGTGGGATTTGCTGTACGACCGGGAATCGGGAACGGGGAATGGGGAATCGGAAGAGCCCTCGTCTGCCGCCCCCCGCTAGCGACGACCTGCGACGACCGGCCGCTTCTGCCATTCTCCATTCCCGATTCCCCATTCCCGGCCTCGCATGGATACCGCGCTGACGCTGACCACCGATATGAAGCTCGTGCTCGGGCTGGTCGGCTTCACCATGGCGATGTTCGTGTTCGAGCGGATCCGTGCCGACGTGGTGGCGCTGGTGGTGCTGGTGGTGCTCGGGGTGACCGGCCTGATCGCGCCGGAGGAGCTGTTCAGCGGCTTCTCCGGTAACGCGGTGATGAGCATCATCGCCACCACCATCCTCGGCGCCGGGCTGGAGCGCACGGGTGCGCTGAACCGGCTGGCGTCGTGGCTGCTGCGCCGCGCACGCGGGGTGGAGGAGCGGCTGATGCTGCTGACCACCGCCATCGCCGGGCTCAACTCCTCGTTCATGCAGAACCCCTCGGTGATGGCGCTGTACCTGCCGGTGGCCTCGCGCCTGGCCGGACGCACCGGGCTGACCCTGCAGCGGCTGCTGCTGCCGATCGCCGCGGCCATCGTGATGGGCGGCGCGCTGACCATGGTCGGCAACTCGCCGCTGATCCTGCTCAACGACCTGCTGCAGTCGGCCAACAACAACCTGCCCTCGGGCATGGCCACCATCGAGCCGCTGCGCATGTTCGCGCCGCTGCCGATCGGCGTGGCGCTGCTGGCGGCTTCGCTGATCTATTTCCGCGTGCGCGGCGACAAGGCGCTGGCCGAAGAAGAGCGGCTGATCAACGACGGCGTCACCCCGGCGCGCACCGAGAGCTACTTCGCCCGCACCTACGGCATCGAAGGCGATGTGTTCGAGCTGATCGTCAGCGCCGACAGTCCGCTGGTCGGCATGACCCTGGGCGAGGCCGAGACCGTGCACAACGCACCGCTGCTGCTCGCCCTGAAGACCGGCAACGACACCCGCCTGGCGCCGCCGGCGGACATGCGCATCTGGGTCGGCAGCGTGCTCGGGGTGATGGGCGCGCGCCAGCAGGTCGCCGACTTCGCGCAGAACCAGTTCCTGCGCCTGTCCTCGCGCCTGCGCAACCTCGGCGATCTGTTCAACCCCAGCCGCGCCGGCATCTCCGAGGCGGTGATCCCGCCGACCTCGCGCTTCATCGGCAAGAGCGCGGCAGAACTGCGCCTGCGCAAGCAGGCCGGGATCAGCCTGCTGGCGATCAACCGCGACAAGCAGGTGATCCGCGAGGACGTGCGCAAGGTGCCGCTGCGCGCCGGCGACATGCTGGTGTTCCACAGCATCTGGCAGGACCTGGCGCAGGCCTCGGAAAGCCGCGACTTCGTGGTGGTCACCGACTACCCCAAGGGCGAGCACCGCCCGCACAAGTTCAAGATCGCGATGACGATCTTCGCCCTGACCATCCTGATCGCGCTGACTTCCAGGCTGCCGGTGGCGCTGACCCTGATGACCGGCGTGGCCGGCATGCTGCTCACCGGCGTGCTGCGCATGGACGAGGCCTACGCGGCGATCAACTGGAAAACCGTGTTCCTGATGGCCGGGCTGATCCCGCTGGGCTGGGCGATGGACAGCAGCGGCGCGGCGGCCTGGGTCGCCGGGCATACCATTGCGCGACTACCCGAGGGCATGCCGGTGTGGGCGCTGGAGATCGCCCTGGGCCTGCTGACCACCGCGTTCTCGCTGGTGATCAGCCATGTCGGCGCGACCATCGTGATGGTGCCGATCGCGGTCAACCTGGCGCTGGCGGCCGGCGGCAATCCCACCGCGTTCGCACTGATCGTGGCGCTGTCGGCGTCCAACAACCTGATGACCGCGTCCAATCCGGTGATCTCGATGATCACCGGCCCGGCCAACTACCAGCCGCGCGAACTGTGGCGCGTCGGCGGCCCGCTGTCGCTGGTCTACACCCTGGTGGTGGTGCTGATGGTCAACCTGATGTCGATGGGCTGGTGGCACGCGCTGTAGCGTGGGTCGTCGCAAGCACCTGCGCTGCGCGCTAAACCAGCACCACCTGCCCGTCGCGCACGTCCACCGGCACCGCATGCAGGCTCTGGCCGCGGCAGGGGCCGGACACGCACTCGCCGCCCTGCAGTTCGAACGCGGCGCCATGCGCGGCGCACACCACGTGGCCCTCGCGGCTCTTCAGGAACTGGCCCGGCGCCCAGTCCAGGCGGCGCCCGGCATGCGGGCACACGTTCAACCACGCACGCACACGGTCGCCCTCGCGGTACAGCAGCAGCGATTCGGGCTCGCCGCCGATTAGCGCCTCGGCCTCGGCCAGCTCGCCGGAAACCAGGTCGTGCAGCGGCGCCAGCACGGCAGATGATTCGGTCATGGAACGCAGCGCGGGCAGCAAGGGGTGGTCATTCTGGCATGGGCGATCGGCAGCCGTGACGCCGCACGCCCTTCACCCGGCGAGCACATGCAAGCCCCTGACCGCAAAGTGTTAATTTTTCGCTTAACGAAGTTTTCACTCCGTCACATAAAACAGCGCCGATACTGCGCCCCTTCGGTTCAAACTGAAACAGAGTTCTGCCATGCGTGCTCGCCTCTTCAATTTCGACCAATTCCGGCACCTGTTCGCGCCGCGCAAACCGCGCCATCCGCTGGTGAAGCTGGCCGTGGGCCTGCTCGGCCTGGCGATCCTGGCCGGGCTGGTGTTCGTCAGCGTGTTCGTGGGCGCGGCGATGATCCTGGGTGGCATCGCCATGAAGCTGCTGAGCCAGCGCGGCAAGCGCCCGGCCACCGCGCGCCGCCATGTGGTCGATGGCGAGTACCGGGTGGTGCGCAAGCCGGCCTTGCCGCTTTAAAGCTGGGAATGGGGAATCGGGATTGGGGAATCGCGAGAGCGACATCCGCCTCCCTGTTGGAATCGGGTTGAACCCGACCCGCTAAACTGCCGCATCCCCTCTCGTTGGATGCATGCTCATGAAAGATCTGTTCGCCGCTGCCGAGGCTCCGCGCGTTCCCGTGCGTGGGCAGGGCCTGTTTCCGGTGCATCGCATCTACTGCGTGGGTCGCAACTTCGCCGACCACGCGCGTGAAATGGGCGCCAGTGCGCCGGCCTCGAAGGCCGAGCGCGGCCAGCCGACCTTCTTCATGAAACCGGCCGATGCGCTGGTGATCGGCGACGAGGCCGTCCCCTACCCGTCCGCGACCCAGGACCTGCACCACGAGGTGGAACTGGTGGTGGCATTGGGCCAGGACGCGCCCGCCGGCGTGCTGCCGGTGGACGGCGCCGAGGCCCTGATCCTGGCCTACGGCGTGGGCCTGGACCTGACCCGTCGCGACCTGCAGGCCGCGGCCAAGGCCAAGGGCCTGCCGTGGGACATCGCCAAGGGCTTCGACGCCTCCGCGCCGATCAGCGAGCTGATCCCGGCTGGCGAGGTCGGGGCGCTGGAGGCCTTGAACCTCTCGCTGGAAGTCAACGGCGAGGTGCGCCAGCAGTCGCTGCTGGAGCAGATGATCTGGAACGTGCCGGAGATCCTGCACGAGCTGTCCAAGCTGTTCGCGTTGCGCGCCGGCGATCTGGTGTTCATGGGCACGCCGGCCGGCGTGGCCGCGCTGCGCCCGGGCGATCGCTTCAGCGCGCGCCTGGAGAACGTGGCCGAGCGGCACGGCCGCATCGTCGGCTAAGGGGCACGCCTGTCGCGCGACATACGCGCGCCTGTGATTCGACCACCACGGCGACTGCGCTAGGCTAGCGCCGCGGCGACAGGCCCGCACTGACAAGAGAGGAGTCCCGATGAGCATGATCCGCGAATTCAAGGAATTCGCCATGCGCGGCAACGTGCTGGACCTGGCGGTCGGCGTGGTGCTCGGCGCCGCGTTCGGCAAGATCGTCACCGCGCTGGTCGAGAAGATCATCATGCCGCCGATCGGATTGCTCGTGGGCGGCGTGGATTTTTCGCGCTGGGCATGGACGCTGAAGGCGGCGACGGTGGACGCGGCGGGCAAGCCGGTACCGGCCGTGGTGATCGGCATCGGCGATTTCCTCAACACCATCATCCAGTTCGTGATCGTGGCCTTCGCCATCTTCATGCTGGTCAAGGCGATCAACCGCATCGCCCGCAAGGAACCGCCGGCGCCGAAGGCCCCAACCGAGGAAGTGCTGCTGCTGCGCGAGATCCGCGATTCGCTCAAGCACGAGCCGCGCGCGGAGTAAGCGCGACGGCACACGTGGCTTCCGCCATGGAGGCCGCGTCGTGCACGGCGGTGAGGCACTGCTAAGCTCGCGGTTCCTGTGTCCGCGGAGTTTTCCATGCGTCGTCTTGCCGTCGTCATCGCTGCTGTGCTGAGTCTGTCCTCTCCTGCGGTTGCCGCCGAGGCCACGCGCATCCCGGAGGCGGCACTCCGCGACGCGGCGACCTTGCGCGAGCGGGCACTGGCCGACGACACCGGCTGGAAGGTGGTCGAGTCGCTGACCACCGAGATCGGCCCGCGGATGGCGGGCAGCGAGGCCGACGCACGCGCGGTGGCCTGGGCCACGGCGACATTCAAGGCGCTGGGCTTCGACAAGGTGTGGACCGAGCCGGTGACGTTCCCGAAATGGGAGCGGCGCAGCGAACACGCGCAGGTGCTCGGCGCGCATGCGCAACCGCTCACCGTCACCGCGCTGGGCGGCAGCCCCGGCGGCACGGTCGAGGCCGAGGTGGTGCGCTTCGCCGACCTGGCCGCATTGCAGGCGGCGCCGGCCGATGCGCTGCGCGGCAAGATCGCCTTCGTCGATTACCAGATGCTGCGCACCCGCGATGGCAAGGACTACGGCAACGGCGGCGCGGTGCGCAGCAAGGGGCCGTCGGAAGCGATCCGCAAGGGCGCGATCGGTTTCGTGATGCGCTCGGCCGGCACCGATTCGCACCGCGTGCCGCATACCGGCATCACCCGCTTCGACGAAGGACTGACGCCGGTGCCGGCGGCGGCGCTGTCGGTGCCCGATGCCGACCAGCTGGCGCGCCTGCTCGCGCGCGGCCCGGTGCGCCTGCGCCTGGCGCTGGACTGCGGCTGGGACGGCACCGCGACTTCCTACAACGTGATCGGGCAGATCACCGGGCGCACGCTGCCGAACGAGGTGGTGCTGATCGGCGGGCACCTGGATTCCTGGGACCTGGGCACCGGCGCGATCGACGACGGCGCCGGCGTGGCGATCAGCATGGCTGCCGGGCATCTGCTCGGCCAGCTCAAGCAGGCGCCCAAGCGCAGCATCCGCGTGGTCGCCTTCGCCAACGAGGAGCAGGGTCTGTACGGCGGCAAGGCCTATGCGCAGGCGCATGCCAAGGACGTGGCGCGGCACCAGATCGCCGCCGAGAGCGACTTCGGCGCCGGCCGCATCTATGCCTTCAACACCGGCTCCGGCGATGCCGCCGGCTCGCGCGCGGCGACCCGGCAGATCGCCGAGGCGCTGGCACCGCTCGGCATCGCCTATGCGCCGGACGCCGGCGGCCCCGGCCCGGACGTCGGGCCGCTCGCCGCCAAGGGCGGTGCCTGGGCCTGGCTGGCGCAGGACGGCAGCGATTACTTCGATCTGCATCACACCGCCGACGACACCCTGGACAAGATCGACCCGAAGGCGCTGGCGCAGAACGTCGCCGCGTATGCGGTGTTCGCATATCTGGCGGCGCAGGCCGACGGCGGTTTCGGCAGCCAGGCCAAGACAGTGGAACCGCCCAGGGAGTAAAGTAAACCGGACCTGCGCAGGACGCGCGCAGGGGCTTCCCCTCCGCAGCAGCGCCAGGACCTTTGATGGGCATACGGCAACGTCGCGCGGGCTCAGCGGTGACGTTGCTGGATGTAGCCCGCCATGCGGGCGTGTCGCCGATGACTGCTTCGCGCGTGATCAATCGCCACCCGCGCGTGAGCGCTACCATGCGCGAGCGCGTCGAAGCGTCGATCAAGGCGCTCGGCTACCGCCCCAACCTCGCCGGCCGCTCGCTGCGCACCGCAGGACTGGCGCGCATCGGCGTTCTCTACAGCAATCCCAGCGCGGCCTACCTCAACCAGTTCATGCTCGGCATGCTCGAGCAGAGCAGCCTGGAAGGCTGCCAGGTGCTGGTGGAAAAAAGCGACGACAGCGCCAGCCAGCGCGCCGCCACCGAACGCCTGCTCCAGGCCGGTGCCGATGGCCTGATCCTGCCGCCGCCGCTGTGCGATGCGCGGCAGACCATCGCCGAACTGGATGCGCGCGGCATTCCGCTGGTGGCGGTCGCCACCGGCGCACCGATGCCCGGGGTCAGCTCGGTGCGCATCGACGACTACCAGGCGGCGTGCGCGCTCACCCGGCACCTGCTCGACCTGGGCCACCGCGACATCGGCTTCGTCAGCGGCGATCCCGGGCACACGCCCAGCGCGCTGCGCAGCCGCGCGTTCTTCGACACCATGGCCGGGGCCGGGCTGACGGTGGCGCCGGAGCGCGTGGCCGAAGGCCTGTTCACCTACCGCTCCGGCCTGCTCGCGGCCACTGCGTTGCTGCAGGTCGCCCCGCGTCCCAGCGCGATCCTGTGCAGCAACGACGACATGGCCGCGGCAGCGCTGGCGATCGCGCATGGACTGCGCCTGCGCGTGCCCGAGGATCTGTCGATCGCCGGTTTCGACGACACGCCGGTGGCCACCACGATCTGGCCGGAGCTGACCACCATCCACCAGCCGGTCGCGGCGATGGGCAGGGCCGCGGTGACGCTGCTGCTCGGCGAAATTCGCCAACGCCGCGACGGACTGCCCAGCCGCGGTACCCATCAGGTGCTCGACTACACCCTGGTCACGCGCGGGTCCACCGCGCCGCCCGCACCGCGCTGAGCGCCGTCACCGCGTGCGGCAGGCGACGCCTCGAGCGCGCGTGTGCCGGATCACGTCGACCTGGGCCACACCGAGCAGACCGGTCAACGGCACAGTGGCGCGACGCTGCTGCGGGTCCGCGACTAGGTCCTGACCGCGCAGCAGGTCCAGTAGCCGCTCCGCCAGCGGCATGACCATGTGCCGGCCCCAGCAGCGCTCGGAGGCATGGCCGAACGGCAGGTAGCCGGGCAACGCATCGGGATCCACGCCGTCCCAGCGCTCTGGCCGGAACGCCTCCGGCTCCTCCCACAGCGCCGGATCGCGATGGCTGAGCAAGGGCAGCACCAGCACGTCGTCGGCGGCGCCGATACGCGGATCCAGCGCACCGTACTCGGGCGAGGCATTGCGCAGGATGTTCCAGGACGGCGGCAGCAGGCGCAGGGTTTCGTAGAGGATGTTGCGGTTGCAGACGCGCGCGTCGAACGGCGACCCCAGCCACAGCGCGTTGGCGACCAGCGTGGAAATGGTGAAGCACACCGGCGCGGCGGTGCGCCGGTACAGGCCCATCGCATCGCGGCGCGCGCGGTAGCCATCGGCCGCGGACAACAGCGTGGCCAACGCCGAGGCCTCCGCGCCCGGCGCCAGCGGTGCGAGCGCGCCGGCGGCGATCACCGCCCAGGTCAGGCGCGGCGTGAGTTCCAGGGTGCGGTCCATCAGCAGGCGCAGCCGCCACGGGTCGCCGCCGAGCAGCAGGTCGCGCAGATAGACATGGCCGATGTGCGGCCATGGGCCGGACAGATCGAGCGTGGGCGGCGGCGGACGCTTCAGCGCCTCGCGCACGTCGCGGCCGATCGCCTGCATCAGTTTCGCCGCCTCGCTGCGCGCGATCGAGCGGCCGTGCAACGGCTTGAAGGTCGGCCGTTCGTGTTCGGTGGCGGGCCGGGCCGCGAGCAGGCGGTCGCTCAGCGCGGCGCCGGCGACACCGACCGTGTCGGCATCCAGGCGGAACGCGTCCTGCCCCACATGCGCGCGCAGCAACGCCTGCAGACGCGGCGCGAAGACCGTGGCGCGCGCATCGCGGTCGACCATGGTGGCGGACATCGCCAGTCTCCTGGAGGAACGACGCCCGGCGCAGTGCATCCGCCGGGCACCGGCCGCACGGCATGCCGCGCGGCATCGCGCACGGCGCTCAGTACCAGATGTACCAGGCGTACGACTTCAGCGGCTTCTTCGACGACAGCAGGTGCTTGATGGAGAACAGCAGCTTCATGAGCGACATCTCCGCAGGAGTGACGATGGCCCTTTCGGACGGGGGACTGCGCGGTTTCGCCGACGCCAGCGCGCGTGGCGCGATCGCATCGGCGAGGCGCGCCTGCACGCTACGCCGCCGGCGGGCCCCTCGCAAACCCGAAACCGGCCGGCGCGCACACTATTGCGTAGCCAAATGCAGCCGCATCTCAGCGCGTGACGCCGTGCTCAGCGCGCCGCACGCCCGTGCGGATGACGGCTGCGCCAGGTGCCCAGCAACACCGCGGTGGCGGCGGCGACGTTGAGGCTTTCCACCGCGCCGCTGCCGGGGATGGACAGGCGCAGATCGCAGGCCTGCGCGAAGTCGCGGTCCATCCCGTCGCTCTCGGCGCCCATCACGTAGACCAGGCGCTGCGGCAAGGCGGTGGCGAACAGATCGTCGCCGCCGTCCACCAGCGTCGCGGCGAGGGCGAAGCCCGCGCCGCGCAATTGCGCCTGCGCCTGCATCGTGGGCGGCAGCCGCACCAGCGGCACCGCCTCGGCGCCGCCCTCGGCCACGCGCGCGGCGGCACCGGACAGCGCCAGTGCGGCCTGCTCCGGCAACAGGATCGCGCCCACGCCGAAGTGCGCCGCCGAGCGCAGGATCGCGCCGAAATTGTGCGGATTGCCCACGCCATCCAGCCACAGCGCCAGCGCCGGACCCGGCGCCAGCGCCTGCAGCCAGTCGGCCAGGGCCAGCGGCGCGACGCGCAGCACGTCGGCGACCACGCCCTCGTGGTGGCTGCTGGCGGCGAGCTTGTGCAGATCGGCCTCGTCCACCACGCGGTAGCCGACCCGGTTGGCCACGCACCACTTCAGCAGCGGCTGCAATGCCGGGATCCGCGCCTCGCTCAGGTACAGCTTGCGGATCGCCTCCGGCCGCCGCGCGTACACCGCGCGCACCGCGTTGAGGCCGTAGAGGCGCAGTTCGTTGCGGTTGGTCGCCGCCGCACCCTCCCCCCCCCCCCCCCCCCCCCGGGGGGGGGGGGGGGTGGCCCCCCCGCGGGGGGGGGCCCCGGGCGGGGGCGTGGGGGGCCCGCCCCCGCCGCCGGCGCGCGGCCCCGGCCCGCCCGCCCCGGAGGCAAAGCGGGCAGCGCGCGGCGCCGACGACGAAGACAAACGGGCCGGCGCCCCGG
>NZ_NSGT01000042.1:0-75474 GCF_009192905.1 Xanthomonas sp. LMG 12459 | reverse complement strand
CTAGGGGGTGAGACGGTATCTGCGGGAGCGCGAGAATGCGACCCTGTCTGATACTCCATCGCGGCCCGAATCAGCCGTTCCAATCCATCGCCTCCAAGGCGGTCACACAGGCGGCGCATACGGCGCCAGCGTCACCGCCTCCAGCACCTGCGGCCAGGGAAAGCGCGGGCCCGGATCCAGCTTGCGCTGCACCTGCCGCGTCGGATCGTCGCTGGCCGGTTCCAGGCTGCGGTCCAGCGCCTCGTGTCCGGCGATGTGGCGCAGCTGCGGCAGTTCCGCGCGCAACTGCTGCAGCAGCCGGATCAGCGCCTGCACTTGCGCCGGCGGGTAGTCCTCGCACATCGCCTGGTGGCGCGAATCCAGCCACAGCGGATAGCGTCCGCGGTTGACCAGTTCGATGCCCAGCGATTGCCGGTTGTAGCCGCGCACGTGATGCGCGATGCGCTCCGCGGGCACGTAGCGATGCACGCTGCCGTCGCGGTCGATGTAGAAATGGCCGCTGTTGCCGGTGCCCGACGGATACAGCACACGCTCGCCGTACAGGCGCGCGCTGGCCAGGTCCGGCAACTCGGTGCAGTGGATCACCGCCAGCGTGATGCTGTCCGGCGCGCGCTCCTGCAGCAGGCCGACGTAAGGCAGGGGCGCATCGTGGATCGGCAACGGCGGGGTAGGCGACATGCGCGGATGCTAGCATTCGCCGATGACTCTGAATTCCGAAAGCCCGCTGGCGACCCTGCTGGCCACACTGCCGCGCGCCGGACGCGTGGAATGGATCGGCCTGCGCCCGGCGCGCGACGTGCCGATGCACGAGGTCGACGCCGCTGAGGCGCAGACCGAGGGCGGCCTGCACGGCGACCGCTACGCCGGCCGCAACGGCAAGCGCGGCGTGACCCTGATCCAGGCCGAACACCTGCCGGCGATCGCCGCGCTGGCCGGCCATGCGGCGGTGGCGCCGGCGACCCTGCGGCGCAACGTGGTGGTCTCCGGCATTCCGCTGATCGCCCTGAAGGGGCGCCGCTTCCGCATCGGCGAGGTCGAGCTGGAAGGCATCGCGCCGTGCGACCCGTGCTCGCGCATGGAGCAGGCGTTGGGGCCCGGCGGCTACAACGCCATGCGTGGCCACGGCGGCCTGTGCGCACGCATCGTGCACGGCGGCACGCTGCGGCTGGGCGATGCGGTGGTGGCGCTGTGAGCCGCGGCCACTGCATCCTCTCGCACGGCTTCGAGAGCGGGCCGGACGCGATCAAGGTGACCGCATTGGCCGAGGTCGCGGAACGCCTGGGCTGGAGCCATTCGCGCCCGGACTACACCGACCTGGATGCGCGCCGCGACATCAGCCCGCTGGGCGACGTGCCGACGCGTCTGCAGCGCTTGCTGGAACTGGCGCAGGCGGCGGCGCAGCGTGGGCCGCTGGTGCTGGCTGGTTCCAGCCTCGGCGCCTATATCGCCGCGCAGGTGTCGCTGCACGTGCCGGTGCGCGGCCTGTTCCTGATGGTGCCGCCGACGCGGATGGGGCACCTGCCGGCGCTGGATGCGGCACCGGTGCCGACCTCGGTGGTGCATGCCTGGCGCGACGAACTGATTCCTGCCGCCGAGGTGATCGCCTGGGCGCAGGCGCGCGCGGCGCGGCTGCTGTTGGTCGACGACACGCATCGCCTGGGCGAGCACGTGGCGACCTCGGCGCAGGCCTTCGCCGAGTTGCTGGAGCGCCTGTGAGCGCATCCGACGACATGCTGTTGCGCGCCGAGCGGCCGGCCGACGCGGCGGCGATCGAGGCGCTGACCCTGGTCGCCTTCTTCCGCGTCGCGCACAGCCGCCACGACGAGCAGGACATCATCGAACGGCTGCGCGCGGACGGCGCGCTGACCCTGTCGCTGGTGATCGAGCACGAGGGCTACATCGTCGGCCACGTCGCGGTGTCGCCAGTGAGCCTGTCCGACGGCAGCCGCGGCTGGTACGGGCTGGGACCGCTGTCGGTGGGGCCGGGCCACCAGCGCCAGGGCCTGGGCACGCGCTTGGTGCGCGAGGCGCTGGCGCAGTTGCAGGCGCTGGGTGCGGCCGGTTGCGTGGTGCTGGGCGACCCGGCCTACTACGCGCGCTTCGGCTTCCGCCCGGAACCCGGGTTGACCCTGCCGGGTGCGCCGGTGGAGGCCTTCCAGGCGCTGGCCTTCGGCGAGCGCCTGCCGCCGATGGGCGAGGTGGCCTACCACCCGGCGTTCCTGTCCGCGGCCTGAGCCAGCGCGCCGCGCCGTGGCCCGTCGCGGCCGCGTTGCGTTAGCATCGTCCCGCGTCCACTCCGATCGAGGATCCACGCCGATGCGCCATTGATGCCGCCGTCTTCGCGACGGCCCTCGTCCCACCTGCCGAGCGATCGGCGGGCACGACCGGCATCCATGGAGGTTCCCATGACGCATCCGCTGCTTGCGCTGGACAGCGCGACCCATGTTCTGCCCGACGGCAGGATCCTGTTCTCCGATCTGCACTTCGCGCTCGATACGCGCCGCACCGGCCTGGTCGGCCGCAACGGCGTCGGCAAGAGCGTGTTCGCGCGCCTGCTTGCCGGCGAACTGACGCCCAGCGCCGGACGCTGCGTGCGCCACGGCCGCCTGCATTACGTGCCGCAGCAGATCGCGCCGGCGCCGCACGCCACCGTCGCCGACCTGGCCGGTGTGGGCGCGGCGTTGCGGGCGCTGGCGCGGATCGAGGCCGGCAGTGCCGACGTGGCGGATTTCGACGCGCTGGGCGAACGCTGGGACATCGCCCAGCGCCTGCAGGCGCAACTGCACGCGCACGACCTGGGCGCGCTGGAGCCGCACCGCCTGGCGGCCACGCTCAGCGGCGGCGAGGCGATGCGGGTGGCGCTGATCGGCGCCTGGCTGGCCGAGGCCGATGCGCTGATCCTGGACGAGCCGACCCTGCACCTGGACGCGGCGCAGCGGCAGCGTCTGCGCGAGGCGCTGCAGCGCTGGCCGGGCGGGCTCCTGGTGATCAGCCACGATGCGCTGCTGCTGCAGGACATGCAGCGCACGCTGGAACTGTCGCCAGGCGGGCTGCGCGACTACGGCGGCGACTACGCGTTCTACCTGCAGTGCCGGGCGCGCGAGCGCGAGGCCGCGCAGGCCGAACTGGCGCAGCACAAGCTGCAGCACGCGCGCGACAACGCTGCCTGGCAGGCGCAGCACGATCGACAGCAGCGGCGCAGTGCGCGCGGGCGGCAGCAGGCCGGCACGGCCAACCAGGCGCCGATCCTGCTCGGCCGGCAGAAGCAGCGCAGCCAGGACAGTGCCGGCAAGCGGGTGCGCGATCATCAGGCCACGCAGGCGCGCAGCCTGGAGCGCATCGCCGAGGCTGCGCGTCAGGTACAGCCCGACGCACCGGTGGCGCTGTTCGCGCCGCCGCCGGCCGATGCGGCCACCCGGCGCCTGGTCGAACTGCAGGCGCTGCGGCTGCCGTTCGCGCCGGCGACGCGGCAGCCGCTGGATCTGGTGGTGCAGGGCGGCGCACGCATCGGCGTGGTCGGGGCCAACGGCAGCGGCAAGTCGACCCTGCTGCGGCTGCTGGCCGGGCAGGTGGCGGCGCTGTCCGGCACCTGCCGGGTGCGCGCCGCCAGTGCCTATCTGGATCAGTCGCTGGTGTCGCTGGACCCGGACGCCACCGCGCTGGCGCAGGTGCAGGCCGCCGCGCCCGGCATCGCACTCGCCGACCTGCGCACGCGGCTGGCCTTGCTCGGCCTGGATGCGCAGCGCATCGGCGTGCCCTGCGGCCAGCTCAGCGGTGGCGAGCGACTGAAGACTGCGCTGGCCTGCGCCTTCTACCGCACGCCGCCGGCCGAACTGCTGTTGCTGGACGAGCCGGACAACCACCTGGACCGCGAAGCCCGCGACGCCTTGCGCGCGGTGCTGCTGCAGTACCCCGGCGCGCTGCTGGTGGTCTCGCATGATGCAGAGTTCCTGGACACACTGCGCCTGCAGCAGCGCTTGCAGGCCGATCCCGAGGCGTGGCGGCTGACGCCGTGGTGAGCGGCGTACGCTGCCGTCGACGGGGTCTGCCGCCGGGCCTGCCCGGCGCCGGATTCGTGGTCTCGCATTGCGCGATGCGTCGCGCACCAAGGCGGCAGGAGGGCGCGTCTGCAGCGCCAGCTTCATCTGCCACGGCGCGGGGTGGTCGCGAAGCGAACGCCGGCGGGCGACGTCGCTGTGCCCGTCACACGAGGCCAGTGACGGCCGCGGCGCACCCTGCGCCAGGGCACCGCGCAGCAGGCAGGGGCGCACGGACCCTGTGGTATTCTGCGCGCCGTTCCGGTGCGGTGCGTGCGCGTGCCCATCCCTCGATCCGCGGCCGCGGCCGCGGTAACGCCGGATCCGGCGCTGCGATGCGCCACGCGCGCGGCGTCCGCCGTGCCTCCCTCCCGTCCGTCCTGGTCCGCCTTCCGTGAAATTCTTCGTCTCCTGCGCCAAGGGCCTGGAATACCTGCTCGTCGATGAACTGCTCGCGCTTGGCGTGGCGCAGGCCACCGCCACCGTCGCCGGGGTCAATGCCGAAGGCAGCCTGCAGGACGCGCAGCGCGCGGTGCTGTGGTCGCGCCTGGCCAGCCGGGTGCTGTGGCCGTTGCAGTCCTTCGACTGCCCCGACGAGGCGGCGCTGTACGCCGGCGTGGCCGCGCTGCCGTGGCGCAGCCATCTGGCGCCGCAGCACACCCTGGCGGTGGACGCGCACGTGTCCGGCACCGGCATCACCCATGCGCGCTTCGCCGCGCAGCGGGTCAAGGATGCGGTGGTGGACACGCTGCGCGGCGAGGGCCTGGAGCGACCGTCGGTGGACGTGGAGCACCCGGATCTGCGCCTGAACCTGTCGCTGCGCAAGGGCCGCGCGACGCTGTCGGTGGACCTGGGCGGCGGCTCGCTGCACCGGCGCGGCTGGCGCCAGGCGCAGAACGAGGCGCCGCTGAAGGAGAACCTGGCTGCGGCGGTGCTGCTGCGCGGGCAGTGGCCGGCCCTGTATGCGCAGGGTGGCGGGCTGCTGGATCCGATGTGCGGCAGCGGCACGCTGCTGATCGAAGGCGCGCTGATGGCCGCCGATGTCGCGCCGGGCCTGCTGCGCGGCGAACTGGCGGCGCAGCAGCGCGGCGACACCGATGCCGATGCCGCGCCGAGTCGCTGGCTGGGGTTCGACGTGGCGTCCTGGCGTTCGCTGCTGGCCGAGGCACGGCAGCGCGCCCAGGCCGGTCGCGCCGCGTTGCGGCCGGTGCTGTACGGCAGCGACATCGACCCGCATGCGCTGCGCGCGGCGCGCGAGAACGCGCTGGCGGCCGGCGTGGTCGAGGCGATCGCGTTCGCCGCGCACGACGTCGCGGCATTGCCTGCGCCGGCGCAGGCGTTGGGCACGGTGGTGTGCAATCCCCCCTACGACGAGCGCCTGGCCGCCGATGCGGCGCTGTACCGGCGCCTGGGCGATGCGCTCAAGCGCGCGGTGCCGCAGTGGCGCGCCAGCCTGCTGTGCGGCAGCGACGAACTGGCCTACGCCACCGGCCTGCGCGCGGCCAAGAAGTACCAGATGTTCAACGGCGCGCTGGAGTGCCCGTTGATCGTCTGCGACCCGATCGCGATCGCGCCGCGCGCGGGCGCCAGCGAGGAGCCGCGCGCGCTCAGCGACGGTGCGCAGATGGTCGCCAACCGCCTGCGCAAGAACCTGCGCAAGTTCAAGACCTGGCGCACGCGGGCGCGGATCGGCTGCTACCGCGCCTACGACGCCGACCTGCCCGAGTACGCGGCGGCGATCGACGTGTACCAGGAGGACGGCGGCCAGGCGCGCACCTTCCTGCACGTACAGGAGTACGCGGCGCCGGACAGCATTCCCGACGCGGACGTGCGCCGTCGCCGCAACGAACTGCTGGCGGCCGCGCGCGAGGTGTTCGCGGTGCCGGCCGAACAGGTGGCGCTGAAGACCCGCGAGCGCGGCAAGGGCGGCAGCAAGTACGGCCGCTTCGAGCAGCGCGGCGAGTTCCTGGTGGTGCGCGAGCACGACGCGCTGCTGCGGGTGAACCTGTTCGACTACCTGGATACCGGGCTGTTCCTCGATCACCGTCCGCTGCGTGGGGTGATGGCGCAGCAGGCGCGCGGCAAGCGCTTCCTCAACCTGTTCTGCTACACCGGCGTGGCCAGCGTGCAGGCGGCGGTGGCCGGCGCCGATTCCACCACCAGCGTTGACCTGTCCGGCACCTACCTGCAGTGGTGCGCCGACAACCTGGCCTTCAACGGCAAGGGCGGCGCCCAGCACCGGCTGGTGCAGGCCGACGCGCTGAGCTGGCTGGAAGCGGAGAAGAACCGCTACGACGTGATCTTCTGCGATCCGCCGACCTTCTCCAATTCCGCGCGCGCCGAGGATTTCGACATCCAGCGCGAGCACGTGCGGCTGTTGCGCGCGGCGGTGGCGCGGCTGATGCCCGAGGGAGTGCTGTACTTCTCCAACAACTTCCGCCGCTTCAAGCTGGACGAGAACGCGCTGGCCGAATTCGCGGTATGCGAGGAGATCAGCGCGCAGACCATCGACGTGGATTTCGAGCGCAATCCGCGCATCCACCGCGCCTGGCGTTTGCAGCGGCGCTGAGAAGCGGTGCCTCGTGTGTCTTTCTGCAGGAGCGGCTTCAGCCGCGATGGGCGTGACCGGTCACGCACGTCGCGGAGCGTAGTGCGCTGTTGCTTCTCCATCCGGGAGAAGGGGCCCCGAAGGGGCGGGTGAGGGGACGGGCGACGCCGCGTGTCCTCGATCTCTGCGCGTCGCTTCGCGCCGTCCCCTCACCCCAACCCCTGTCCCGGGGGGAGAGGGGCTTGTATCAACTGCCGTGATGCCCCAGCGCGGCCTGCGCCTTGCCGCGTGGCGGCGGGTCATCCTCGGTCTCGCGCTCGTTCCAGTACGCCTGGATCTGCAGGATCTGCGGCAGGATCGCCTCGAACAACTCGACCAGACGTGGCTCGAACTGGCTGCCGGCCTTGTCGCGGAACAGCGCCATCGCCTGTTCCAGCGGCCATGCGTCCTTGTACGGGCGCGGTGAGGTGAGCGCATCGAACACGTCGGCCAGCGCCACGATCCGTGCCGATTCGGGAATCTGCGTGCCTGAAACGCCGGCCGGGTAACCGCCGCCGTCCCAGTGCTCGTGGTGGTACAGGGAGACCTCGGCGGCGAGTCGGAACAGCGGTGCGCTGCTGCGGCTGAGGATGTCGTAGCCGATCCGCGGGTGCCGCTTCATGACCTGCCACTCGTCGGCGTCCAGCGGCCCGGGCTTCTTCAGCACCGCATCGGGGATGCCGATCTTGCCGGTGTCGTGCATCGGCGCGGCCTGTTCCAGCAGATCGGCGTCCTCGCACGACCAGCCGGCGGCCAGCGCGAGCGCGCGGGCGTAGGCGGCCATGCGCCAGATATGCGTGCCGGTGTCCGAGTCGCTGTAGTGGCCGGCCATGCCCAGCATCTGGATCGCGTCGCGATGGCTGTCGGCCAGGCTGGTGGCGCTGACCAGCGACAGGTGGGTGCGCACCCGCGCGCGCAGGATGCTCGGCGAGTAGGGCTTGGTGATGTAGTCCACGCCGCCGGCGTCGAACCCGATGCTCTCGTCGGTGTCCTTGTCCTTGCCGGTGACGAAGATGATCGGGATCGCCGCGCTGCGCGCATCTTCCTTCAGGGTGCGTGCGAGGGTGTAGCCGTCGATGTCGGGCAGGTCGACATCCAGCAGGATCAGCGCCGGGCGGTGCTTGGCCACCCCGCGCAGGGCTTCGGCGCCGTTCTTGGCAAACACCAGCGCGTAGTCCTCGCGCAGGAGTTGGCGCATCAGCGCCAGGTTGCTGGGTTCGTCATCGACACAGAGGATGCAAGGCTGGGTCATGGTTGGTTCCCCGTCGGACACGCGCCGCCGCGCGGGCGGCGCACTCTCAATCGCGTGCATCGGCCAGCCATCGCCTGACTTGAGCCTCGGCTTCGCGGAAGGAAAAATTCTCCAGCAACAGTTGCAGTTCGGCGGCCTGTGCCGCCGGCAGGACCGGCGCCAGTTGCCGCAGCGTGCGGTCGATGCGGTCCGGATCGTCGCTGTCCAGCACCTGCAGCACCTGATACCAGGACGCCTGCAGCGTCGCCGGATCGACCGCGGCGAGGTTCGCTGCCGCGGGTGGCGCCGCACCCTGGGTGGCGTCGGCGAAGCGCAGCACTTCGGCCGCGGTGTCGGCCATCGCCGCGGCCAGCGCGGCGATCTCGGCATCGGCCTGCGTCGGCGCCGTGCTCAAGCGTTCTTCGAGGGCGGCGCTGGCGATGCTCAACGCCGGCAAGGCCAGCGATCCGGCGGAGCCGCGCAACTTGTGCGCCAGCGACACGGCCTCGGCCGGCCGTTGCGCCTCCAGCAGGGTGCGGACGCTGGCCGCCGGGTCGGGATGTTCCTGCAACAGCTTCAGCAGATAGCGCCGATACGGCTCGCGTTCGCCCCAGAGCCGCTGCGCCTGGACGGTATCGAGCAACGCAGGGTCGCTGACCGGCCAGTCGTCCGCCGGCAGCACCGGCGGTGGCACCGCCAGCGGCAGCGCGGTCAGGTTCGGCGGCAGGAACCGGCGGATGATCGCGATCAGGTCCTCGACCTGGAACGGTTTGGCGATGAAGTCGTTCATGCCGCTGGACAGCGCCATCTCCTGCTGCTGGCGATAGGCGCCGGCGGTGAGGGCGATCACCGGCACGGCGGCCAGGTCCGGATCGGCACGCAGTTGCCGGGTGGCTTCGTAGCCGTCCATGGTCGGCATCTGCACGTCCATCAGCACGACGTGGAAGCGGCCGGGATCGCGGCGTAGCCGCTGCAGCGCCTGGGCGCCGTCCTGCGCCAGCTCGACCAGCGCGCCTTCGCCTTCGAGGATGCGCTGCGCGACCTCGCGGTTGATGTCGCTGTCGTCGACCACCAGCAAGCGGGCCCCGGCCAGGCGTGCGACGCCGTCGCCGGGCGCTGCCGCGGGCAGCTCGCCGTTGCGACGCGCCAGCAGCATGGCGATGGTGCGCTGCAGGGCCGAGGCGGTGACCGGCTTGGTCATCACCGCATCCACGTCGGCGACGCCAGGCTGCTGCTCCTGGATCATGCGCCGCTCGTAGGCGGTGACCATGACGATGATGGGCTGCCGGTCCGGCGCCGATTGCGCGCGGATGCGCTGGGCCACGCTCAACCCGTCCAGGTCGGGCATGCGCCAGTCCAGCAGGATCACGTCGAACTCGGCCCGTTCCGGCGCGGCCGCGGCCAACGCGGCGGTGCCGCTGGACACCGCTTCCACCTGCCAGCCGAAGCCGTTGGCGATGTCGGTCAGGCTGCGTCTCACCAGGTCGTGGTCGTCGGCGATCAGCACCCGCCGCGCCTGCGCCGGTTCGGCGTCGTCGGCCGGTGCCGGCGCCACCGCGAACGGAATGACGAAGTAGAAATCGCTGCCCTGGCCGGGGGCGCTCTGCACTTCCAGTTGCCCGCCCATCAACTCCACCAGGCGCCGGCTGATGGTCAGGCCCAGGCCGCTGCCGCCGTAGCGGCGGCTGGTGGAGGTGTCGGCCTGCAGGAACGGCGAGAAAATCAGGCTCTGCTTCTCGCGCGGGATGCCGATGCCGGTGTCGCGCACCGAGAACAGCAGCTTGAGCTTGCCGGGTTCGGCGCCGGGGAAGGCGCGCACCGACAGCGCCACCTCGCCCTGTTCGGTGAACTTGATGGCGTTGCCCACCAGGTTGATCAGCACCTGGTTCAGGCGCAGCGCGTCGCCGCGCAGCCAGCGGCAGCCCGGCGGCAGCGGCTCGACGATCATCTCCACCGGCTTGGCGCTGGTCGCCGAGGTCATCAGCGCGGCGATGTTCTCCAGCAACTCGTTGAGGTCGAACGGCGCCGATTCCAGGTCGATGCGTCCGGACTCGATCTTGGAGAAGTCGAGGATGTCGTTGATGATCTCCAGCAGGTTGCGTGCGGACAGTTCGATCTTCTGGATCATGTCCTGCGCCGCCTGCGACAGCGCGCTGTGCCGCAGCAGGTACAGCATGCCCAGGATCGCGTTCATCGGCGTGCGGATCTCGTGGCTCATGTTGGCCAGGAAATCGCTCTTGGACTGGTTGGCGCTTTCGGCCGCGTCGATCGCCAGGCGCAGCTCGCGCTCGCGCCGCTTCTGCTCGGTCAGATCGACCGCGATGCCGAGGTAGCCGATCACCCGGTCGTCGTCGTCGCGCAGCGTGCTCAGGGTGAGCAAGACCGGGAAGGCGTGGCCATCCTTGCTCAGGTAGGTCCACTCGCGGGTGTCGCTGCGTCCCAGCGTGGACAGCGCGGCCACCGACTCGAACGAGGGCTGTACCGGCATGCCCGATTGCGCGGCCATGCGCTCGGCGCGTGCGCTCAGCTGTTCCGGATCCAGGAACAGGCCGGTGGCCTTGCGCCCGATCAGCTCGTGCGCGGCGTAGCCGAGCAGCAGTTCGGCGGCCGGATTGAACAGGGTGATGACGCCGTCCGGGTCGGTGGCGACGATCGCGTAGCCGGCATTGGCCAGGATCGCGCGCTGCAGCGCCGAATAGGTCACCAGTTCGCTGGTGCGCTCGGCCACCTGCTGCTCCAGCGTGGCGTTGAGCTCCAGCACCCGCGCCTGCGCGCGCACCTGTTCGGTGACGTCGTGCAGCAGGTGCGAATGGCCGATGGTGCCGCCGCGGGTGCCGGCGATCGGCGAGACGCTGGCCAGGACGCTGACGGTGTGACCATCGCGGTGGCGCAGCTCGCGGACGCCGTCGCCGCTGTCGATGGGATCGCGGACGTGCGCGCCCAGCAACCGCTGCAGCGGCTGGCCGATGGCCTGCTCCGGGGTGTAGCCGAAGATGCGCTTGGCCGCGGGATTCCAGTGGGTCACGCGGCCGTTCAGGTCTTCGGCGACGATCGCTTCGCTGGTGCCGGCGACCAGGGCGGCCAGTTGGCTCTGCTCGCTGAGGATCAGGTCGCGGCGGCGCAGGCTGGTCAGGAACACGTACAGCAGGGTGGCGAGCAGCAGCGCGATACCGGCGGCCAGCGCGCCGGCGAACAGCGGCGAGGTCTGGTCGAGCGAGCGCACGAAGCCCGGCGTGGCGCGTGCACCGATACGCCACTGGCGTCCATAGACCGCCAGGGTGCGCTCGGCGGTGGGGCCTCCGGCCAGGATCGGTGTGGCGTCGTCGCGATAGAACGGCTGCCCAGGGTTCAGGCTGTCGGCCAGGCTCAGCTGCAGCGCCTTGCTGTGGTCGTCGGAGGAGGCCAGTACCTCGGTGATGCTCAATGGCGCGTATGCCCAGCCGCTGGTGGCCTGCCAGCGCTGTTCCGGGGTCTGCAGCGGCAGGCCTTCGCGATACACCGGCAACAACAGCAGAAAGCCGCTCTTGCCCAGCCCCGGCCGCTGCACCAGGCGGATCGGCGCGGTGATGGTGGGCTTGCCCGAGTGTGCGGCGGCGATCGCCGCGTCGCGTCGCGCCGGTTCGGAGGCGATGTCGAAGCCCTGCGCCGGCGTGTTGGACTCCACCGGCTGGATATAGACGATGACGAAGCGGTCGCCGTCGTGCGGGGCCAGCTCGCGGATCTGCAGCGACGGTGCGCCGTCGGCGCGGGCCTGCTGCAGGAACGTCGCCTCCTCGGCGCGCGGCACCCGCTGGATGTAGCCGAAACCGCGCACCCCGGGAAACTCGCGCAGATAGTCGCGCGAGGCGCTGTAGCGGGAGAAGCGCTCGCGCGAGATGCGGTCGCCGCCGGCCGCAATCACCGCACCGCGCGCGCCGCGCAGGCCATGCTCGTACATGTCCAGGCGCTGCCGCAGATCGCTGGCCACGTGCGAGACCAGTTGCTGGAAGCGCGCCTGCGCCTGCGCGCGGTTGCGCTGCTGCACGCCATGCGCGATCAGCAGCGCGGCGAGCAGCCCGACGGTCAGCACGGCCAGGGCGGCGAGCCGCGCAAGCCGCGCAGGGCCGGCGATGGGTGTCCGGCGTTTCTTCGACATGCTCCCCTTTCCTCTGGCGAACGCGCGTTCGGCACGCGCATCGGCTTCCCCCCGACCGGTTGCGGGATGGCGTTCACAGCGGCGACGCAGGCCCCGCAGGTCGTCCCCCAACGCTAGCGCGGGCGTGGCTGTCGCGCCAGCCCTTCGGTCCAAAGAGTCGAGGCGTGTCTACACCTTGCTGCGTGGATGGCACCGGGTGCCGCGGGTCGGCGGTCCGTCGTGGGGTGCGTGCGTCGCATCGTGCGTCGGCAGCGGGCCGGCCGCTCCAGCGGCGCAGTGCATCCTTGCCATGCACGCTCAGCCAAGCAGCGTGACGGCAGCGTGCAGCGCCAGCCCGATCAATCCGCCGACCAGGGTGCCGTTGAAACGGATGTACTGCAGGTCGCGGCCCACGCTCAGTTCCAGTTGCTCGACCAGGTGGCGTTCGTCCCAGCCCTTCACGGTCTGCGCGATGTGCTCGGTGACGCCGCTGCGCAGGCGCTGGGTCAGCCGCTCGGCGCCGCCGAGCAGGTGCTGGTTGAGCGCCTCGCGCAGGGCGGGATCCTGCGCCAGCGACTGGCCGAGCGCGCCGAGGGCGCGCTGCAGGTGCTGCACCAGCGCGCCGTCCTGGCGCGACAGGTCCTCGCGCAGCGCAGCATGGATCTGATCCCACAGGCCCTGCACGTACGCCTGTACGCCGGGGTGGTCGATCAGCCGCTGCTTCAGCGCCTGCACTTTCTCGGCAGTGGCGGGATCGGCGCGCAGCCGCTGCACGTAGCCGCCGAGCCAGCGCTCGTAGTCCTGGCGCAGCGGATGCTGCGGCTGCGACAGCACCTCCTGCAGTTCCTCCAGCAGCGCGTGCGCCAGGCGCTCGGCGAGGGTGTCGGCGATGCCTTCCACCGGCTTCACCCATTCCACGGTGCCGACCAGCTTGGGCCATTCGCGCCGCGCGTACTTGACGATCATCGCCGACACCCGCTGCTTGACCGCGGCATCGTCCAGGTGCCGGCCGAGCCGGGTCAGCGCTTCGTCGAGCAGTGCGTGGTGGCGGCCGTCGGCGGTGAGCAGGCCGAGCAGTTCGCCGGCGGTGGCGGCGGCGTCCCAGTCGCGCAGCCGCGCCACCACGAAACCATGGATGCGGCGCCGCACCGCGGCTTCGTCCAGCAGGTCCAGCGCCTGCAACGCCCAGCCGCGGGCCAGATCGGCCAGCCGTGCGGACTGCGCCGGTTCGGCCAGCCACTGGCCCAGCCGCGCCGCGGGATCGAACGCGCTGAGCTTGGCCAGCAGCGCGCCCGGTTCCAGGAACTGATCGCGCACGAACACCGCCAGGCTGTCGGCGATGCGCGCCTTGCCGTGCGGGATGATCGCGGTGTGCGGAATCGGCAGGCCCAGCGGATGCCGGAACAGCGCCACCACCGCGAACCAGTCGGCCAGTGCACCGACCGTGGCCGCTTCGCAGAACGCGCCGACCCAGGCCCACGCGCCGTGCAGGCCCATGGCATGGCTGAGCAGGAAGCCGCACAGCATCGCCAGCAGCAACAGCGCCGCCAGCAGCTTCATGCGCCGCAGCTGCGCGCGGCGCGGATCGGGGGGCAGGGCAGTGGCGGAAGACACGCTCATGCGGCCGAGTCTACGCAGTGCGCGGTGAGCGCGGTTGCATGCGCGGCGGCGAGGTCATCCGGCCGCGGTACGGATGGCCTGTGCGCGTGGATCAGCCCGGCAACTGCGCGCGCAGCGCCGCCACTTCCTCGCGCAGCGCCTGGTTCTCGGCCTCGAGTTCTGCCACGCGCTGGCGCAACGCCAGCGTCGCGTCGCCGTCGCCGTCGGCGTCCGCTGCGGCAGCCGCGTCCTCGGCGGCGGCCGGTGGGGTCGGTTTGGGCTTGCGCTTGGACTCGCGGGCGCGCTTGGCGGCCTGCTTCAGTTCGTCCTTGCCGGCCATCGCCGCGGCGCGCTGTTCCTCCTCGGGCAGGCTGGCCACTGCCGCGGCGGCATTGATCGAGATCGCGCCGGACTTGACCGCTTCCACCACCTCGGCCGCGGCCTGCTTCTGGATCTTCTCGATCTGCACCACCTGGCTGTTGCTGAGCCGCGCCACGCGCGCCAGCTCGGCGCGGCTGAGCGGTGCCGGTGCGTCGGCCCAGGGCGGCGTGTCGGTGTCGTTGGCGGTCTCGCCAGCCGCGTCCGGGTCAGTGGCGTCGGCCGCGGGGGCCTCCGCGGCGGCCGCGCTGGCGCGCCGCTCGGCGAGGATCTCGCGCTTGCGCAGCGCCAGCACGCCGCGCTGGAAGTCGGAGACGCTGCGCCGGCCCAGGTGCTGGTCGATCATCCACAGGTGCACGTCCTGCAGCGACTGGAAGCGGGTGTTCTGCACGGTCTGGAACGGCAGGCCGTGCTTCTGGCAGATGCCGTAGCGGTTGTGCCCGTCGACCAGGATGTCGCCCCACAGCACCAGCGCGTCGCGGCAGCCCTCGGCCAGCAGGCTGCGTTCCAGGGCAGCGTATTCGTCGGCGGTCAGCGGATCGATATAGGCCTTGAGGTCTTCTTTGACAACGATGTTCATCAACGGGCGGTGCGGCGTGGCGACGGGGGCGGCATTGTAGAGGCCGGGAATCGGGAGTGGGGAATCGGGAATGGCAACAGCGTGTGTCGCGGCCGCATGGCCTGAGTCGTTCGCGCATGCGGCGCTTTCCGATTCCCTACTCCCGATTCCCCATTCCCGGCTTCACCCCACCACCACCTCACTGATCTGCATCACCGGCGTCAGGTCGGTGTAGTTCTTGATGTCGCCGAGGATCTCCTCCGCATGCGGGCCGAAGCCGGCCTGGAAGGCCTCCACCGACTCGCTGAAGATGTGGCACATGCCGACGTAGGTCGGGTCGCTGCCGGGGGTGCCGCCGGACAGGCCCTTGTCCACGGTGTAGCGCAGGCAGGCGGCGCCCATGCGCGCCTGCAGCAGCGGCATGTGCGTGTCGCGGTAGTAGGCATGGTCGAAACGGGCGCCTGGCGTGTACGGGTACATCACGCTGACCTTGATCATGGAGCGGCTCCTGTGGCGGCGGTGGGTCCCGGCCGGGCGCCGGGTGGCGCAAGGCTACACCCGGGAATGGTCGGCGCGTGTTGCGCTGCGGTGGGCGCAGGGCCGGGAATGGGGATTGGGGAATCGCAACAGCAAGAGCAACAGCAAGTGATGCGGTTGCCGGGTTGTCCGATGCGGGCGCCGCGGCGCTTTTACGATTCCCTATTCCCGATTCCCGATTCCCGATTCCCCATTCCCAGCCCTCTACCGCATCGTCGGCATCGCGAACTCGGCGCCGGCCGCGGCCTCGGGCCAGCGCGCGGTGACGGTCTTGAGCCGGGTGTAGAAGCGCACCCCGTCCGGGCCGTGCACATGCAGCGGCCCGAACAGCGAGCGCTTCCAGCCGCCGAAGCTGTGGAATGCCATCGGCACCGGGATCGGCACGTTGATGCCGACCATGCCGGCCTGCACCTGCCGCGCGAACGCACGCGCGGCGCCGCCGTCGCGAGTGAATACCGCCGCGCCGTTGCCGTAGTCGTGGTCGGCGATCAGGCGCAGCGCGGCGGCGGCGTCGGCCACCCGCACCATGCACAGCACCGGGCCGAAGATCTCTTCGCGGTAGATGCGCATGTCGCTGCGCACGTGGTCGAACAGGCTGCCGCCGAGGAAGAAGCCGTCCGGGTGGTCGGCCGCGCCCGCCGGGCGGCCGTCTACGACCAGTCGTGCGCCCTCGGCCACGCCGCTGTGGATGTAGCCGAGCACGCGCTCGCGGTGCGCGGCGCTGACCAGCGGGCCCATGTCCGGCTCGTTGCGGCCGGCGTCGGCCTGGCCCGCGCCCAGGCGCAGCGCGGCCACGCGCGGCGCCAGTCTGGCCACCAGCGCATCGGCCAGCGCGTCGCCCACGCACACCGCCACCGAGATCGCCATGCAGCGTTCGCCGGCCGAGCCGTAGCCGGCCCCGAGCAGGGCGTCGGCGACGTCGTCCAGATCGGCGTCGGGCAGTACCACCAGGTGATTCTTGGCCCCGCCCAGCGCCTGCACGCGCTTGCCCAGCGCACTGCCGCGCGCGTACAGGTCGGCGGCCACCGCGGTGGAGCCGACGAAGCTCAGCGCCTGCACCTGCGGGTGCGCCAGCAGTGCGTCCACCGCCGGTTTGGCGCCGTGCACCACGTTGCACACGCCGGCCGGCAACCCGGCCTCGTGCAGCCATTCGGCCAGGAGCAGCGACGCCGAGGGTGCGTGTTCGGAGGGCTTGAGCACGAAGCTGTTGCCGCAGGCCAATGCCACCGGCAGCATCCACAGCGGCACCATCGCCGGGAAGTTGAACGGGGTGACGCCGGCCACCACGCCCAGCGGTGCGTATTCGCTCCACGCATCCACGCCGCGGCCGACGTCGTGCGAATGCTCGCCCTTGAGCAGGTGCGGGATGCCGCAGGCGAACTCCACCACCTCCATGCCGCGGACCACTTCGCCGCGCGCGTCGGTCACGGTCTTGCCGTGCTCGGCGCTGATGCAGCGTGCCAGTGCATCGGCATTGCGTTCCAGCAGCTCGCGGAAACGGAACAGCACCCGCGCGCGCTGCAGCGGCGGCGTCGCCGCCCAGCCGGGAAAGGCCGCACCGGCGGCACGCACCGCCATCTCCACCGCATGCGCGGCGCCCAGCGGCACGTGGCGCTGGACGGCGCCTGTGGCCGGGTCGAAGACCTCGGCGTGCTCGTCGCCGCGGAAGGCGACGGGCTGGCCGTCGATGTAGTGGGACAGGGTGTCGCGCATCGTGCTCGATCCTCGGATGGACAGCGTCAGCCCAGCGCGTCCAGCGGCCGCACGAACTCCTGGCCCAGCGCCTGCGCCACCGCGCGGTGGGTGAGCTTGCCGGCGTGCACGTTGAGGCCGTTGCGCAGGTCCTGGTCGTCGCGCAGCGCCTGCAGCCCGTGTTCGGCCAGCAGCAGCACGAACGGCAGGGTGGCGTTGGTCAGGGCGAAGGTGGAGGTGCGGGCGACGCCGCCGGGCATGTTGGCCACGCAGTAGTGCACGATGCCGTCGACCTCGTAGGTCGGCTGCTGGTGCGTGGTCGGGTGGCTGGTCTCGAAGCAGCCGCCCTGGTCGATCGCCACGTCCACCAGCACCGAGCCGGGCCGCAGCAGCGCCAGTTGCTCGCGCGACACCAGCTTGGGCGCGGCGGCGCCGGGGATCAGCACCGCACCGATCACCAGGTCGGTGTGCGGCAGGCACTGCTCGATCGCATCGCGGGTGGAGTACAGCGTGGTCAGTTGCTGGCCGTAGAGTTCGTCCAGGTACTTGAGCCGCTCCAGCGAGCGGTCCAGCACGGTCACCCGCGCGTGCAGGCCCATCGCCATGCGTGCGGCGTTGATGCCGACCACGCCGCCGCCGATCACCAGCACCTGCGCCGGCTTGACCCCGGGCACGCCGCCGAGCAGCACGCCGGAGCCGCCCTGTGCCTTTTCCAGTGCATGCGCCCCGGCCTGGATCGCCATGCGCCCGGCGACCTCGCTCATCGGCGCCAGCAGCGGCAGGCCGCCGTGGCCGTCGGTGACGGTCTCGTAGGCGATGGCGGTGCAGCCGGAGCGCTGCAGCGCCGCGGCCTGCTGCGGATCCGGCGCCAGGTGCAAGTAGGTGAACAGCAGTTGCCCGGGCCGCAGCATCGCGCATTCCTCCGGCTGCGGTTCCTTGACCTTGACGATCATCTCGGCCTGCGCGAACACGCTGGCCGCATCCTCGGCAATGCGTGCGCCGGCGCGCTCGTACTCGGCATCGGTCAGGCCGATGGACTGGCCGCCGCCGCGCTGCACCAGCACCTGGTGGCCGTGCAGCACCAGTTCGCGGACCCCGGACGGGGTCAGCCCGATCCGGTACTCGTGGTTCTTGATCTCTTTCGGAACGCCGACCAGCATGAGCGGTTGTCCAGGCAGACGCAGCGCGTGGGGAGCGCGGGCGGTGGGTTGGGTGAGGGAGGGGTCAGGGCGTGCTACGGATCATGTCCGCCAGCACCGCGAAGATGCGCTCGATGTGCGTGGCTTCCACGATCAGCGGCGGCGACAGCGCGATGGTGTCGCCGGTGACGCGGATCAGCAGGTCGCCTTCATGGAAGCAGCGCTCGAAGATCTCGTAGGCGCGCGCGCCGGGCGCGCCCTTGCGCGGCGCCAGTTCGATCGCGCCGATCAGGCCGAAGTTGCGGATGTCGATGACGTGCGGCAGGTCGCGCAGCCGATGGATCGCCTCCTCCCACACCGGACCCAGCTCGATCGCCTTGTCGAACAACTGTTCCTCGGCATAGGTGTCCAGCGTCGCCAGCGCGGCGGCGCAGGCCAGCGGATGGCCGGAGTAGGTATAGCCGTGGAACAGGTCGATGGCGTTGGCCGGGCCGTGCGCGAACGCCTCGTGGATGGCATGGGACACGAACACCGCGCCCATCGGCACGCAGCCGTTGGTCAGGCCCTTGGCGGTGGTGATCATGTCCGGGGTCACCCCGAAGCGCTGCGCGGCGAAGGCGTGGCCGACGCGCCCGTAGCCGGTGATGACCTCGTCGAAGATCAGCAGGATGCCGTGCTTGTCGCACAGTTCGCGGATGCGCTGCAGGTAGCCGTGCGGCGGTAGCACCACCCCGGCCGAGCCGGAGATCGGCTCGATGATCACCGCGGCGATGGTGGAGGCGTCGTGCAGCGTCACCAGCCGCTCCAGGTCCTCGGCCAGTTCCGCGCCATGGGTCGGCAGGCCGCGCGAGAACGCGTTGCGCTCCAGGTCGAGCGTGTGCCGCAGATGGTCCACGCCCGGCAGCAATGGGCCGAACGCCTTGCGGTTGTTCGGCAGGCCGCCGACCGAAATGCCGCCGAAGCCGACGCCGTGGTAGCCCTTCTCGCGGCCGATGAAGCGCGTGCGCTGGCCCTCGCCGCGGGCGCGGTGGTAGGCGAGTGCGATCTTCAGCGCGGTGTCCACCGACTCGGAGCCGGAGTTGGTGTAGAACACGTGGTCCAGGCCCGGCGGCGCCAGTTCCACCAGCCGCTCGGCCAGCACGAACGGCAGCGGCGAGCCCATCTGGAAGGTCGGCGCGAAATCCAGCGTGGCGATCTGCCGTGCCACCGCCTCGACGATGCGCGGCCGCGCGTGGCCGGCGTTGCAGCACCACAGCCCGGCGGTGCCGTCGAGGATCTGGCGCCCGTCCACGCTGCGATAGTGCATGCCCTCGGCCGAGGCCAGCAGCCGCGGCCGCGCCTTGAACTGGCGGTTGGCGGTGAACGGCATCCAGAACGCCTCCAGCGTGTCCGGCGCGCGGGTGGCCTGCGCGGCGTAATGGTCGGACAGCGCCTGGGACGAGAGGGGCGGCTGAGGGCGCATCGCAGGCTCCACGCGAGGGATGTTGAAAAAACTTTACACCATGCCGCTGCGCCGGGTGTGACCCGTGGTGTCGCAATTCACGCGAATCGGGCGGGCTTTTCCTGGTTGCGCCGCAACACGGGCGCGTCGCGCGAAATTGACCGTCCGAGGCGGGTGTGTAAAGTATCCGGCAACACCGCCACCGGCGTTCCCATTCGCGATGGATATCGGCGCCCGCCTGCATCGGGTTCGCACCGCCCACGGCCTGAGCCAGCGCGAGCTGGCCAAGCGGGTGGGCGTGACCAACAGCACCATCTCGCTGATCGAGCAGAACAAGGTCAGCCCGTCGGTCAGTTCGCTGAAGAAGGTGCTGGACGGCATCCCGATCTCGCTGGCCGAATTCTTCACCCAGGACCTGGACCCGGGCGAGGCCGACGCACCGTTCTACCGCGCCGACGAACTGCCCGACGTCGGCAGCGACGGCATCCACTACTACCTGGTCGGCCGGCATCGCCCGCAGCGGCAGATGTGCATCCTGCGCGAGGTGATGCCGCCCGGCAGCGACACCGGCAGCGCGATGCTGGTGCACGACGGCGAAGAGGGCGGGGTGGTGGTGGCCGGCGAGGTGGAGATCACCGTCGGCAGCCAGGTGCGGGTGCTGCGCGCCGGCGAGGGCTACTATTTCGAAAGCCGGGTACCGCACCGGTTCCGCAACGTCGGCCAAGAGACCGCGGTGCTGGTCAGCGCCAATACGCCGGCCACATTCTGAGCCGCATGCGCGCCGCGTCGCCGGCCGTCGCGTGCTTCCGATCCTTCCGCCGCAGCAGGAGTTCCCGATGACCGCACCCCGCACACGCGACGCCTGGCAGGCGCTGGCCGACACGCTGCGTCCGCGGACCCAGGCCTTCATCGACGGCCGCTACGTCGACGCCGCCAGTGGCAAGACCTTCGACTGCATCAGCCCGATCGACGGCCGCCTGCTGGGCCGCGTGGCCGAGGGCGAGGCCGCGGACATCGACCGCGCGGTCGCCGCGGCGCGGCGTAGTTTCGAGGCCGGGCACTGGTCGCAGGCCAAGCCCGCGCAGCGCAAGAAGACCCTGCTGGCGTTGGCCCAGTTGGTCGAACGCCATGCCGACGAACTGGCGTTGCTGGAATCGCTGGACATGGGCAAGCCGGTGCGCGATGCGCGCGCGGTGGACCTGGCGGCGACGGTGCGCTGCCTTTCCTGGACCGCCGAGGCGGTGGACAAGCTCTACGGCGAAGTGGCGCCGACCGGACAGGACGAACTGGGCCTGATCACCCGCGAGCCGCTGGGCGTGGTCGGCGCGATCGTGCCGTGGAATTTCCCGCTGCTGATGGCCGCATGGAAGATCGCCCCGGCGCTGGCCGCCGGCAACTCGGTGGTGCTGAAACCGTCGGAGAAATCGCCGCTGAGCGCGTTGCGCCTGGCCGAACTGGTCGCCGAGGCGGGCATTCCCGACGGCGTATTCAACGTGGTGCCGGGCTTCGGCAAGGGTGCCGGCGAGCCGCTGGCGCTGCACATGGACGTGGACGGGTTGGTGTTCACTGGCTCCACCGCGGTCGGCCGGCGCCTGCTGCAGTGCGCCGGGCTGTCGAACATGAAGCGCGCGTACATGGAGTGCGGCGGCAAGAGCCCGAACCTGGTGTTCGCCGATGCGCCGGACCTGGAACAGGCGGCGCAGGCGGCCGCCGCGGCGATCTTCTACAACCAGGGCGAGGTCTGCACCGCCGCCTCGCGTCTATTGGTGCAACGCTCGATCAAGGATGCCTTCGTCGAGCGCGTGGTCGCCGCCGGCCGCGTGCTGCAGCCGCGGCATCCGTTCGACGACGACGCGGCGATGGGCGCGCTGGTCGATGAGACCCAGACCCACCGCGTGCTCGACTACATCGCCCGCGGCAACGCTGAAGGCGCGCGCCTGCTGCTCGGCGGCAAGCGCGTGGAAGTGGTGCCCGGCGGCTGCTACGTGGAGCCGACCATCTTCGACGAGGTCGGCCACGAACACACCATCGCCCGCGAGGAGATCTTCGGCCCGGTGCTGTCGGTGATCGCCTTCGACGACGAGGCGCACGCCCTGCGCATGGCCAACGACAGCGACTACGGCCTGGCGGCGGGCGTATGGACCCGCGACATCGGCCGCGCGCACCGCGTGGCGCGCAAGCTGCGCGCCGGCAGCGTGTGGGTGAACTACTGGGATGGCGGCGACATGACCGCCCCGTTCGGCGGCTACAAGCAATCGGGCAACGGCCGCGACAAGTCGCTGCACGCCTTCGACAAGTACACGGAGATGAAGGCGACGTGGATCAAGCTGGGTGAGTAGCGGGGAGTGGGGATTTGGGATTGGGGATTGGTGAAAAGCGGGGTTGCGGCTGCGGATGTCGTAGGAACGGCTTCAGCCGCGCTGGGCGTTCCCGGAAATGCCCAGCGTGGCTGAAGCCGCTCACAGAATAGGCGCTGTCACAGATCGCAGTGGCGCCACTCATCCCCAATCCCGACTCCCCAATCCCGGCTCCCGCTCCACCCGGCACGCGAAACAGCCCTGCCGCGCATGATGCAGATGCAGGTAACGCACCTGCGGGTCGGCGAAGGCGCAGGCGATCGCGGTGGCGATGCGTTCGCCCGGCTGCACGTCGGCGGCGATCAGCATGTCGCCGGCGTCGTAGCCGCGCAGCGAGATCAGGCGGCGGACGATGGCATCGGGTACTTCGCCCGGCGCCGGTGTGGCGGTGGCGACGTGGCGGCGCACGTAGATCGGGCCGGCGGCGCGGTACGGGGTCTGCGCGGGTTGGTGCAGGTAGTGCAGCAACAGCAGTTCCTCGCCGGGCCGCGCGTCCTCCAGGCTGATCCGGCAGGGATAGCCGAGCGCGCTGTCGGCGCGGAGGCGCCGCGCGTGACGTGCCTGCAGCTGTGCGTCGTCGAGGTCGAACAGCAGGGCAAACGCGGCGGCCGGCAGGCCGACGCAACGGAAGCTGGACATGGGCGCTCCAGGAACGAATGGAGCGCGCAGCGTGCCGGTCGGCGTGCCGCCATGCCGGCCGCATTCGGACACGGCACTGGTCACGCCTGGCATCCGGCATGGAGGCGGTGGCGCCTGGCGTCTCGGTGGCGGCGTTCGCAGCGCGCGGCGGCGGGTGAGGGGCGCGACGTACGTGCGAGGGTCGTCCTACCCGTCGGCCCGGATGGCGACGCTACGCGCACGAGCACGCAGGCCTTGCGTGCGTGGCGGTCCGCGTCGGCGCCAAGCGGATCGGTGGCAGCGCTGCGGCAACCGGCGGCGGGCAGCCGTTCTAGGTCGATTGACCTAGTCGCATTGCTGGCATTAGGATGATTGTCCTAAGGGGCTTGGCCTGATCGGGGGGATGAAGATGGACACGCGCGCACGCATCGTCGCCGAGGCCGACCGCCTGTTCTACGCGCAGGGCTATGCGGCCACCTCGTTCGCCGATGTCGCCGATGCGGTCGGCATCTCCCGCGGCAACTTCTATCACCACTTCAAGAGCAAGGACGCGATCCTGGATGCAGTGATCGCGCTGCGTCTGGAACGGACCCAGGCGATGCTGCAGGGCTGGGAAGACGCAGCGGTGGCACCCGCCGACGGCATTCGCCAATTCATCCAGATCGTTGTGCGCAACCAGGCGTCGATCATGCGCCATGGCTGCCCGGTGGGAAGCTTGTGCGGAGAGTTGTCCAAGCTCGAGCACCCTGCGCAGGCGCAGGCCACGCAGCTGTTCGGCCTGTTCCGCCAGTGGCTGCGCCGGCAGTTCGAACGCCTTGGGCGTAGCGCCGAGGCCGATGCGCTGGCCATGCACGTGCTGGCCTTCAGCCAGGGCGTGGCGGTGCTGGCGCAGGCGTTCGGCGATGCGGATTTCGTCCAGCGCGAGGTCGGGCGCATGCAGGCCTGGCTCGACGCGGTTGCCGCCGCGCCGGCAGCCACGTGATCGGCGTTGTTTTCCTCTTTTCCATTCGCAGGAGCGTGCTCATGTTCATCGTGTTGTTGCGTTTTGCCGCCGATCGCAGTCAGGCCGGGCCGTTGCTGCAGGCGCATGTGCAGTGGTTGCAGCAGGGCTTCGACGATGGCGTGTTCGCGCTTGCCGGGAGCCTGCCGCCGCAGGCCGGCGGCGCGATCCTGGCGCATGGCCTGAGCCGCGCCGACCTCGAGCGCCGGCTGCAGGCGGACCCGTTCGTCGCGGCCGGCGTGGTGCGCAGCGAAATCGTCGAGGTGGCGCCGGCCAAGGCCGCACCCGGCCTCGAGTTCCTGCTGGCATGAGCCGGCGTCGCGGCATCGACAGGACCTGCGCATGAACGCCACCATTCCCGGCCCCGACGGTCGCCCGCGTTGCCGCTGGTGCGCGGCGGCGCCGGAGTTCTTCCACTACCACGACAGCGAGTGGGGGTTTCCGGTCGACGACGACCGCCGCCTGTTCGAGAAGCTGTGCCTGGAAGGATTCCAGTCCGGGTTGAGCTGGCGCACCATCCTGGCCAAGCGCGAGAACTTCCGCGCGGCCTTCCTCGACTTCGATTACCAGCGCCTTGCCTTATTCGACGACGGCGACGTGGCGCGGCTGCTGCAGGATCCCGGGATCGTCCGCCACCGCGGCAAGATCGAGGCGGCCATCCACAATGCGCGCATGGCCCAGGCGCTGGTGCGGCAGGAAGGGTCGCTGGCGGCGTTCGTCTGGCGCTACGAGGCGCCGGCGGCGGACACGGCGCAAACGCGCGCGACCTCGCCCGAATCGGTGGCGTTGTCGAAAGCGCTGAAGGCGCGCGGCTGGAAGTTCGTCGGGCCGACCACGGTGTATGCCTTCATGCAGGCCATGGGCCTGGTCAACGATCACGCCGAGGACTGCGTGGTGCGTGCGCAGGTGGAACGGGCGCGGACGCGTTTCCGCCGCCCGTGAGCGGCGGATGCGCGGGCCCGGCCGCTCGTGGCGGGCGGGCCGCGATGGCGGCGCGTCCGCGCCTCAGCGCGGCAGGTAATCGGCGAAGGCGACCGGGTGCCGTGGATCGGCCGATTGCACCTGGTCGGCGTCCTTGACCAGGGCCTCGGCGTCGGGCGAAGGATTGGGGTTCATCTCCCAGCGCTGCTGGATGCGCTTGTGGAACAACCACTGCTTGCGCTGCGGGTCGTAGCGGAAGGTGATGAAGTCGGTCCAGTGCTGGCCGCAGGAGACCCCGTTCTGCACGGTGAAGTAGCGACCCTTGGCGGCGAACGGTTCGTCGCCATCGGTGAACGGATCGCACTGGCCGCCCTCGTCGCGCTTGAGGATCACCCGGTCGTTGCGCGCCGCCAGCCGGTAGTGGCCGTCGGCCTGCTGCACGAAGATCAGCAGCGGTCGCGCCGGGGCCGGATCGCGCTGCGCCTCGCCGCGCTGCTGCAACGCGACCAGATAATCGGCGCGGCCGTCGCCATCGAGATCGGCCTGCAACCGTGCCAGCGGCTGGTAGCCGGCCGGCACCTGGCGCAGCACATCGGCGGGCAGGTCGGCGGCGTTGGCGGTGTGGGTGCCGAGCAGCACAAGGCCGGCGGCAAGGCAGAGGCGGAACGGGATGGGCATGGGACGGTTTCGCAAACGTGGGGCCGCCAGCCTAACCGACCGGTGGGTGATGGCAGCAGCGCGACGTGGCGGCGGCGTGCGTCGCCACGACGCGCCTTGCGCTGGGGCTTCTTGCAGCGCACAAGGAAAGGCGCCTGCCGCGCGCCGCGGCGCCGAGCGCAGCCGGGTGGGGGCGCGGCTGTTGAAAGGGGGCGGCATCCGTCGCGGGTCGCTGGGTGTGCCTGCGCGGGCGCTTGGAAACGGCAGCGTGCCCACGCGCGCGGGCGACCGTGTGGCTGGGCCAGGCGCTGGCCGGCGCTTCGGCCCGCACGTGCGTGGGTCGGGTTGGCAGGGCGTCACCCGCGCTGCCAGTGGCGATTGGCCTGCCGCCCTCACAGGTGTACAACACGACGCTGTAGCATCCTTGACAGGTAGCAAGGCGTGTCCGATCGGCGCCCGCATGAAGCTGGTCGTGGGCTGACGCGGGGAGGCGGCAGCCGCGGAAGGCCTTCCGGCGTGCGGCACGGTCGCCGACGGCGGTCACCGCTGCCCATGGTGCGGCCGAGCGACGGGAGTGCCCCCGGCATCCCCGTCGCACGGCAGAATGCGTTCGTGCTGTTCCACTGAGTCCGGAGGGTCGCGATGTATTCGGGTGCGTCATCCAGGCCAGGTGCGGTCGCGCGCGGCGTGCGTCGCCACCGCGACGGGCGCACGGCCGTCGCCCAGGACCTGGTCGCGGCCGAGGTGCCGGTGGCGTTCGCCTACAACGACACGCCGTTCGTGGTGATGATGGCCACGCCGGAAGACCTGGAGGATTTCGCGCTGGGCTTCTCGCTCAGCGAGGGCATCGTCGCGGCGCCGGCGCAGCTGCGCATCGAGGCGGTGGAAACGTATCTGGAAGGCGTGTCCCTGCGCCTGCAGATTCCGCCGACGCAGGCGGCGGCATTACAGGCGCGGCGCCGCAACCTGGACGGGCGCAGCGGCTGCGGCGTGTGCGGCAGCGAATCGCTGGAGGCGGTGTTGCGCGCGCCGCGGCCTGTGCCGGCCGGTACCCCGATCGCGCCCGCGGCGCTGGCCCAGGCGCTTCGCGCGCTGCGCGCGCAGCAGACCCTCAACGCGCTGACCGGCGCCACCCATGCCGCGGCATGGGCCGACGCGCGCGGCGAGCTGCAGCTGATCCGCGAGGACGTCGGCCGCCACAACGCGCTGGACAAGCTGATCGGCGCGCTGGCCGGCGCCGGCCTCGACCCGGGCGCCGGCTTCGCCGTGGTCACCAGCCGTGCCAGCTACGAAATGGCGATGAAGGCCACGCAGGCCGGCATCCCGTTGCTGGCCGCCATTTCCGCGCCCACCGCGCTGGCCATCGCGCTCGCCGACAGCGCCGGCCTCACCCTGATCGGCTTCGCCCGCGATCACGATTACGTCGTCTACAGCCATCCGCAGCGCCTGGGGCAGCACGCCCCACCGCACACAGAACCCGCCGGAGAGCCCGCATGAGCAAGAAGACCATCCAGCCCTACACGCAACCGGCCGGCGGTTGGGGGGCGTTGCGCGCGGTGGCCAAGCACCTGATGGAGCAGGACGTGGCGGTGCAGGGCGCCAAGACCCTGCTGCACGTCAACCAGCCCGACGGCTTCGACTGCCCCGGCTGCGCCTGGCCCGACCGCGACCACACCTCCACCTTCGAGTTCTGCGAGAACGGCGCCAAGGCGGTGGCCGCCGAATCCACCGCACGCCGTGCCACCCCGGAGCTGTTCGCCCAGCACAGCGTCGCGCAACTGGCCCGCTACAGCGACTACTGGCTGGAAGGGCAGGGCCGGCTGACCCAGCCGCTGCGCTACGACGCCGACACCGACCACTACGTGCCGATCGACTGGGACGACGCGTTCGCGCTGATCGCCCGGCACCTCAATGGCCTGGCCTCGCCGAACGAGGCGATCTTCTACACCTCCGGCCGCACCAGCAACGAGGCCGCGTTCCTGTACCAGCTGTTCGTGCGCGAGTTCGGCACCAACAACTTTCCGGACTGCTCCAACATGTGCCACGAGCCGTCCGGCACCGCGCTCAAGGCGCAGATCGGGGTCGGCAAGGGCACCGTGTCGCTGCAGGATTTCGAACTGGCCGATGCGATCTTCATCTTCGGCCAGAACCCCGGCACCAACCATCCGCGCATGCTCGGCGAACTGCGCCAGGCGGCCAAGCGCGGCGCGGCGATCGTCTCGTTCAATCCGCTGCGCGAACGCGGCCTGGAGAAGTTCGCCGATCCGCAGGACAAGCTGCAGATGCTGCACAACGGCTCCACGCGCATCTCCTCGGACTATTTCCAGCTCAAGATCGGCGGCGACCTGGCGGCGGTCAAGGGCATCATCAAGCACGTGCTGGAGCGTGATGCCGACGCGGCCCGCGGGGGGCAGCCGCGCCTGCTGGACCTGGAGTTCATCGCGCGCCACACCGTCGGCTTCGAGGCCTTCGCCGCCGAGGTCGCGGCCGAGCCGTGGGACACCATCGTCGAGGAGTCCGGGCTGAGCGAGGCCGAACTGCGCAAGGCCGGCGAGATCTACCTCAAGGCCGAGCGGCTGATCGCCTGCTGGGGCATGGGCATCACCCAGCACAAGCATTCGGTGGCGACCATCCAGATGATCGCCAACCTGCTGCTGCTGCGCGGCCATCTGGGCCGTCCCGGCGCCGGCGCCTGCCCGGTGCGCGGCCACAGCAACGTGCAGGGCGACCGCACGATGATGATCTACGAGAAGCCGCCGGAAGCGTTCCTGGACCGGCTGCAGGCGGTGTTCGGCTTCGCCCCTCCGCGCGCGCCCGGTTACGACACGGTCGGTGCGATCGAGGCGATGGCCGACGGCCGCGCCAAGGTGTTCTTCGCCATGGGCGGCAATTTCGCCACCGCCACCCCCGATACCGACGCGACCCATCGCGCGCTGCGCCGCTGCGATCTCACCGTGCACGTCACCACCAAGCTCAACCGCAGCCACCTGGTGCACGGCCGCGACGCGCTGATCCTGCCATGCCTGGGCCGCACCGAGATCGACATCCAGGAGGGCGGGCCGCAGCACGTCAGCGTCGAGGATTCGATGAGCATGGTGCACCTGTCCGGCGGCATCAATCCGCCGGCCTCGCCGCAGTTGCTGTCCGAGCCGGCGATCGTGGCGCGGCTGGCCGAGGCCACGCTGGGGGCGCGCAGCGCGATACGCTGGCGCTGGCTGGTGGCCGACTACGACCGCATCCGCGACCTGATCGGGCAGATGTTCGACGACTTCGCCGACTTCAACGCGCGGGTGCGGGTGCCGGGCGGCTTCCGCCTGTCCAACGGCGCGCGCGACCGCGAATGGGACACGCCGGAGGGCCGCGCGGTGTTCAAGGTGCATGCGGTGCCCACCGACAATCCGATCCACCGCGCGCGCCGTCAGCACCCCGGGCAACTGGTGTTCACCCTGGCGACCACGCGCTCGCACGACCAGTACAACACCACCATCTACGGCCTGGACGACCGCTACCGCGGCGTGTTCGGCGAGCGCCGCGTGCTGTTCATCAACGCCGCCGACATCGCCGACCTGGGCATGCGCGCCGGCGACTGGGTGGACCTGCACAGTCTCTGCGAGGACGGCGTGCCGCGCCAGGCCAAGCGCTTCCTGCTGGTCGAGTACAACATCCCGCGCGGCTGCCTGGCGGCCTACTACCCGGAGACCAATGCGCTGGTGCCCTTGTCCAGCTTCGCCGACGAGGCGCGCACGCCGACCTCCAAATCGATTCCGGTGGTGGTCACTGCGCATCTGGCCGACGCCGCCGCGGCGGCGCCGCGCGACATCGGTGTGGCGCTTGTCCGCTGATCCGCTGCTGACCGCGCGTCTGTTGCGACTGCTGGCCGAGGCGCCGGACGGCATGGCGCTGGCGCGTGTGTGCAAGCGCCTGGACGTGCGCATGAGCGTGCTGCTGCGCACGCTGGCCTGGCTCGGCGATGCCGAACTCGCCGGGCAGCCGGGGCCGGGCTGGGTGCGGGTGGAACGTCGCGGTGAGCGCGAGATCGCGGTGCTTGCCGAGGCGGGCCGAGCCGCTGCGCAGGCGGCGGGTGCTGTCTCGCCCTGAGTCCGGCGGTGGCCGTCGGGCCGGGCCTGTGATGCGCACCACGGGATGCACCGAGCCTGCCAGTCCACGGCGCATTTTTTCGCCACGCCTGCGCGGCAGGCGGTCAAGTTTGCTTCCACCATGCCGATGAGGCGATCACGCATCGCGGGTGTCGGGTCGTGTTCGCCAGGGCAGGACACTGGGACTGCGACAACGCGTGCAGGGCCCGATCCACCGACACGGCGCTCCGGGGAGGGGCCTGAGGATGTCCAGGTTGTTGTTCAAGCGCAGTCCGTTCTATTGGTCGCTGGCGACGCTGCTGATCGGCGCGGCGCTCACCACCGCGGTGGCGCTGCAACTGCAACGGGCCAACGCGCGGCACACGCAAGCGCAATTGGACGCGAAAGCCCACGTCGCCTTCGACCGCATCGAAGAGCTGTTGTCCAACTACGACCACGGCTTGCGCGGCATGCGCGGCATGATCGTCACCGCCGGCGACGAATTGCACAGCGATCAAGTGCTGCGCTACAGCCAGAGCCGCGATCTGCGCCGCGAGTTTCCGGGCGCCCGAGGCTTCGGCTTCATCCGCCGTGTCGCGGCGGCCGAGCAGGAACGCTTCGTCGCCACCGAACGCGCGCTGGGGCGTAAGGATTTCGACATTCGGCAATTGGCGCCGCATAGTGGCGACCGCTTCGTCATCCAGTACATCGAGCCGGTGGACAGCAACGCCGCGGCGCTGGGCCTGGACATCGCCTCGGAGTCGTCGCGCCGTGGCGCGGCCTTGGCGGCGGCGCTGAGCGGCGAATCGCGTTTGACAGGGCCGATCACGCTGGTGCAGGCCGGCGCGCAACATGCGCAGTCGTTCCTGTTGTTGCTGCCGGTCTACCGCAGCGCCACCACGCCGCCAACGGCGGCGCAACGCCTACGCGAGCTGCGGGGCTGGACCTACGCGCCGCTGCTGATGCCGCAGGTGATGCAGGCGCTGGATCTGGATCCGCAGCGGATCGAACTGACGCTGAGCGACGAGAACGCGGATGCTGGCGCGACGCCGTTCTATCGCAATGTGCCGCAGGCCACGCTCGCGCAGGCGCCGCGTGCCGAGTTGCGGCGCGACGTGATGGGGCGGCACTGGCGGATGGACATGGTCGCCAGCCCGGCCTTCGTCGCCGCCAGCGCGCGCTGGTCGGTGCACGCCGCGGTGCTGGGTGGCGCGCTGCTCAGCGTGCTGGCGTCGGCGCTGGCGTTCGCGCTGTGCAGCAATCACCTGCGGCGCCGGCAGATTGCCCGCGACCAGGCGAACCTGGTCGCGGTGGTGCAGAGCTCGGCCGACGGCATCATCGGCAAGACCCTGGAGGGTGTGGTCACCAGTTGGAACCGCGCTGCCGAACAGCTGTTCGGCTTCAGCGAGGCCGAGGCGGTGGGCCGGCGCCTGGGCGAGCTGATCGTGCCGCCGGAACTGATGCACGAGGAGGAGTCGGTACTGCGGCGGATCGGGCGCGGCGAGGACGTGCCGTATTTCGAGACCGTGCGCCGGCATGCCGATGGACGCATGATCGACGTGCTGGTCAGCGTCTCGCCGATCTACAACGCCCAAGGCCGGCCGATCGGCGCGTCCAAGACGGTGCGCGACATCTCCGAGCAGAAGGCGGTACGTGCGCAGATCCTGGCCCTGAACGCCACCCTGGAAAGCCAGGTGGCGGCGCGGACCGCCGAGTTGAGTCGCAGCACCGCGATGCTCGAAGGCGTGCTGAGCGCCGCCTCGGAAGTGGCGATCATCGCCACCGACCGCGACGGCACCATCACCCTGTTCAACACCGGCGCCGAGCGCCTGCTCGGCTACCGCCGCGAGGACGTGGTCGGCACGCTGAATCCCGGCGCGTTCCATCTGCCCGAGGAGGTGGCCGCCCGCGGCGCGATGCTGGCCGCCGAACTGGGGCATCCGGTGGAAGGCTTCCGCGTGTTCGTCGAAAAGGCCGAGCGCGATGGCGCCGACATCTGCGAGTGGACGTATGTGCGCCGCGACGGCGCGACCCGCCAGGTGAGCCTGGTGGTCACGGCGATCCGCACCGCACAGGGCGAACTCTCCGGCTACCTGGGCATCGCCCTGGACATCAGCGAACGTCAGGCCGCCGAGCGCTCGCTGGCGCGCAGCATGGCCCTGACCCAGGCGATCCTGGACACGGCGGTCAATCCCATCATGACCTTCGATGCGCGCGGCAAGGTGCGCTCGGTCAATCGCGCCGGCGAGCGCGTATTCGGGTACGGCGCCGAGGAGATCGTCGGTGAGGACGTGAGCCGGCTGATGCCCGAGGCGGCCTCCAGCCTGCACGCGGCGATGGCGGCCGACGTGCCGCCGACGGGCACGTGGCCGGAACGCGTCGACAGCGCCCACGAACTGCAGGCGCTGCGCAAGAACGGCGATGCGTTCGCGATCGAGATCAGCCTCGGCAGTATGTGGATGGACGGCGAATGCCTGGTGGTCGGTGTCATCGCCGACATCACCGAGCGCAATCGCCAGCGGCAGGCGCTGACCCGCGCGCGCGACCAGCTGGCGATGGCCGCCGATGCCGCCGAACTCGGCATCTGGACCTGGACCCCGGGCGACGACGCGCTGGAATGCAACGAGCGCATGTACGACCTGTACGAGTGGCCCGCGGCTTTGCGCGAACGCGGCTTGCGTTATTCCGATTGGCGGGTGAAGGTGCACCCGGACGATATCGCCATATCCGAGGCCAGCCTGCAGGCTGCGATGGAGCGGGGGACGGTCTACGACCCGGTGTTCCGGGTGCAGTGCAGCGACGGCGGCCTGCGGCATATCCAGGCCGGCGCACACACCGAACGCGATGCGCAGGGCCGGGTCACCCGGGTCATCGGCATCAACCGCGACATCAGCGCGCAACTGCAGGCCGAGCAGGACCTGCGCCAGGCAAAGGCGCGCGCGGACGAGGCCAGCCAGGCCAAATCCTCGTTCCTGGCCAACATGAGCCACGAGATCCGCACGCCGATGAATGCGGTGCTGGGCATGTTGCAACTGCTGCAGCGCACCGCGCTGGATGCGCGCCAGGACGATTACGTGGGCAAGGCGCAGAAGGCCGGCAAGTCGCTGCTGAGCCTGCTCAACGACATCCTCGACTACTCCAAGATCGAGGCCGGCAAGCTGCAGCTGGACCTGCATCCGTTCCGCATCGAGGAGTTGCTGCGCGACCTGGCGGTGGTGCTGGCCGGCAATCACCAGCGGCCGGAAGTGGAGATCGTGTACCAGCTCGACCGCGGTATCCCCGATCGCGTGATCGGCGATGCGCTGCGCCTGCAGCAGGTGCTGATCAACCTGGCCGGCAACGCGCTCAAGTTCACCGAGCACGGGCATGTGCGCTTGCGCGTTGAACTGCTGCAGCGGCAGGCGCAGGCGGTGACCCTGCGGATGATCGTGGAGGACACCGGCATCGGCATCAGTGCCGAGCAGCAACAGCGCATCTTCCACAGCTTCACCCAGGCCGAGGCCTCGATCAGCCGCCGCTTCGGCGGCAGTGGCCTGGGCCTGGTGATCAGCCGGCGCCTGATCGGCATGATGGGCGGCGAGCTGCAGGTGCACAGCGTGCTCGGCGAGGGCAGCCGGTTCTGGTTCGATCTGCCGCTGATGCTGGATGCCAACGGCGAGGCGGCGGCTGGATGCGGCTGCGCGCGCCCGCGGCATGTGCTGGTGGTCGACGACAGTGCGCTGGTGCGCGAAGTGCTGACCGACGCGCTGGGCGCCTGCGGCTGGCAGGTGGAGGGCGTCGCCAGCGGCGAGGACGCGGTGGCGCGCGCGATCGCGGCCGAGCGCGAGGGCGCACGCTTCGACGCCGCGTTGATGGATTGGCGCCTGCCCGGCATCGACGGCGTCACCGCGGCGGCGCAACTGCGCGCGATGTGCGCCGCGCCGCCGTTGGTACTGATGCTGACCGCCTACCAGAGCGAACTGCTGGGCCAGACGCAGCGCCACGTGTCGCCGCCGTTCGCCGATCACCTAGTCAAGCCGGTGACGCCGTGCCAGGTGATCGAAGCTCTTGAGCGGGCCTGGAGCGGGGGTGCCAGGATCGCTGTGCCAGTGCCGGTGTCGCAGCGCGTGGCGCGCCTGCCCGGGCTGCGCGTGCTGGTGGTCGAGGACAATGTGCTGAACCGGCAGGTGGCCGAGGAATTGCTGTGCGCCGAGGGCGCGCAGGTGGCGCTGGCCGAGGACGGCCTGTCGGGCGTGCAGTGCGTGCGCGACAGCGGTCAGGTCTTCGACGTGGTGGTGATGGACATGCAGATGCCGCGCGTGGATGGCCTGGAGGCGACCCGGCGCATCCGTGCCGACGCGCGTTTCGCGCGATTGCCGATCCTGGCGATGACCGCCAACGCGGCGCAGGACGACGTCGACGCCTGCCTGGCGGCGGGCATGGATGCGCATATCGGCAAGCCGATCGATCTGGAACAGATGGTGGAGGCGCTGCTGCGCCTGAGTGGTCGCACCGCCGCGCCGGCATCGGTGGCCCCGCAGCCGGCGCCGCCCGAGCCGGCGGCGCCGGCTGCGCTCGATGCGATCCTGGCGCGGTTCGGCAACAACGCCGGCCTGTTCGTGCGCATGCTGGACGCCTTCGCCGAGGAGCACCGCACGCTGCTGCAGCGGGTCGAGGCGGCCTTGCTGCATGGCGATGCCGGTGCCAGTGCCGATGCAGCACACGCTTTGAAAGGCAGCGCCGCGACGCTGGGCGCCGCCACCCTGGCGCAGGCCGCTGCCGTGCTGGAGCAGGACGCCCGCGGCGGACGCCTGCCCGACGTCGCGGCGACGCTGGCGGCGCTGCGCGCGGCGGCCGCGCAGGATCTAGAGGCGCTGCGCACCGCGGCCGCGCCGCTGCGCGCGCCCGCACCACCTGCCGGCACGGACGCCATGGCCGAAGACGCCCTGCTGCCGTGGTTGCGCGCGCTGGAGCCGCTGCTGCGCCAGTCCGACCTGGCCGCATTGACCCTGCTGGAGCAGGCCCCGCCGACCATCGCCGGCGCCCAGGCCGGCGACGCGCTGCGCCTGCGCGAGCAGGTGCAGACGCTGCGCTTCGACGACGCCCTGGTCACGTTGAACAACTTGTTGGAGACCTCTTCCCGATGAGCGATTTCGCTGCCTACCGACGCCTCGCCCCGCAGGGACGGCGCCCGCGCGTGCTGATCGTGGACGACCAGCCGATCAACATCCATGCGCTGCACGAACTGCTGCGCGACGCCTGCGAAGTCAGCATGGCGCTGGATGGCACGCGTGCACTGGCCTTGTGCCAGCAGCAGCCGCCGGACCTGGTGCTGCTGGACGTGATGATGCCGGAGCTGGACGGACTGCAGGTCTGCCGCCGGCTCAAGGCCGACCCGTCGACCGCGGACATCCCGGTGGTGTTCGTCACCGGGCAGGATGCGCCGGAGGACGAGGTGGCCGCGCTGGAAGCCGGTGGCGCCGATTTCATCAGCAAGCCGGTGCAGCCGGTGGTGGTGCGGGCGCGGGTGCAGAACCATCTGATCATGAAACTGCAGAGCGACCTGCTGCGCGAGGTCGCGCTGCTGGATGGGCTGACCGGGGTGGCCAATCGCCGCCGTTTCGACGACGCCCTGGCCACGCACTGGCAGGCCTGCCTGCGCGAAGGCAAGCCCTGCGGGGCGCTGATGATCGACGTGGACTACTTCAAGCGCTACAACGATCACTATGGTCATCAGCTCGGCGATGGCTGCCTGCGCGCCGTCGCCCAGGCGCTCGCCGGTTGCGTGCTGCGCCCGCACGATCTGCTGGCCCGCTATGGCGGCGAGGAGTTCGTGGCGTTGCTGCCGGGCAGCGATGCCGACGGCGTGCGCGAAGTGGCGCAGCGCATGCTGCAGCGGGTCGCCGAGCTGCAGCTGGCGCACGATGCCTCGCTGGTGGGGCCCTGCGTGAGCATCAGCCTGGGCGGCGCGGTGGCGGTCCCCCAGGCGGACGCCAGCGCCGCACAACTGCTGGCGCAAGCCGACGCGCAGTTGTATCTGGCCAAGCAGGGCGGTCGCGCGCGGGCCTGCGTGGGGTGATGCGCCGCGCCGGCGATCGTTGCCTGCGCAACCAAGCGCGTCGCCTCGGCGCCGATCTGCCAGAATCGGCCGATTGCCTGTCGATGTCGCCTCCATGACCGTTGCCGCGTCTCCCGTTCCGCCCGTCAACTCGCCGCGTCGCGTGCTGCTGGCCAGCCTGGTCGGCACCACCATCGAGTTCTTCGACTTCTACATCTACGCCACCGCCGCGGTGTTGGTGTTCCCCAAGCTGTTCTTCCCCGAAGGCGATGCCGATGCGGCGCAGTTGCAGTCGCTGGCGACCTTCGCCGTGGCCTTCGTCGCGCGGCCGTTGGGATCGGCGCTGTTCGGCCATTTCGGCGACCGCATCGGCCGCAAGGCCACCCTGGTCGCGGCGCTGCTGACCATGGGCCTGTCCACCGTGCTGATCGGCCTGCTCCCCGGCTACGAACGGATCGGCCTGTGGGCGCCGGCACTGCTGGTGCTGTGCCGCTTCGGCCAGGGCCTGGGCCTGGGCGGTGAGTGGGGCGGGGCGGTGCTGCTGGCCACCGAGAACGCGCCGCCGGGCAAGCGCGCCTGGTACGGCATGTTCCCGCAGCTGGGCGCGCCGCTGGGCTTCCTGCTGTGTTCGGGCATCTTCCTGCTGCTGGGCGCGCTGCTGGACGAGGCGCAGTTCCTGCGCTGGGGCTGGCGCATTCCGTTCGTCGCCAGCGCCCTGCTGGTGATCACCGGGCTGTGGGTGCGCCTGCGCATCCACGAGACCCCGGACTTCCAGCGCGCCCTGGACCGCAACGAACGCGTGCGCCTGCCGATGCAGACGGTGCTCTCGCAGCACATCGGCGCGACGCTGCTGGGCACGTTCGCGGTGCTGGCGACCTTCGTGCTGTTCTACCTGATGACGGTGTTCGCGCTGGGCTACGGCACCACCACGCTGCACTACAGCCGCGAGCAGTTCCTGCTGCTGCAGATGGTCGGCATCCTGTTCTTCGCCGCCGGCATCCCGTTGTCGGCCTGGTACGGCGACCGTCGCGGCACGCGCCCGGCGATGCTGGTGGCCAGTGTGGCCATCGTCGCGTTCGGGCTGTTCTTCGCGCCGCTGTTCCAGGCCGGGCAGCCCTGGCAGGTGCTGGGCTTCCTGGCGCTGGGATTCTTCTTCATGGGCCTGACCTACGGCCCCTGCGGCACGCTGCTGGCCGAACTGTATCCGGTGCCGGTGCGCTACACCGGCGCCTCGCTGGCGTTCAACCTGGCCGGCATCATCGGCGCGGCGCCGGCGCCGTACGTGGCGGTGTGGCTGGCCACGCACTACGGCCTGCCGTGGGTGGGCTACTACCTCAGCGCGGCGGCGCTGCTGACCTTGCTGGCCCTGCTGGCGATCAGGCGGCCGCGTCGCTGAGCGCCGGCTCCGCCGGCGGCGCGTGTTCGACCCGGTTGCGGCCGCCGGCCTTGGCCAGGTACAGGTACTTGTCGGCCTCGGTCAGCAGCGGATGCAGGGTCTGCCGCTGCGGACCGCTGCTGCTGACGCCGATGCTGATGGTGAGACGCAGCGTCTGCGTGCCCAGCGGAATCGCGAGGTCGGCGATGCGCGCGCGCAGGGTTTCGAAGTAATCGGCGGCCGCGGCGGGGGCCAGGCCCGGCACCAACATGCAGAATTCCTCGCCGCCGAAGCGCGCCACCATGTCCTGCGGGCGCGCGTGCGCGGCCAGGGTCGCCGCCACCGCGCGCAGCGCTTCGTCGCCGGCCTCGTGGCCGAAGGTGTCGTTGATGTGCTTGAAGTGGTCGATGTCGAGCATCGCCACGCAGACCGGCTCCTGCCGCGCCAGCCACTTCGCCAGCACGCGCTGGCTCTGTTCGAGGAAGTGCCGGCGGTTGGGCAGGCTGGTGAGGAAGTCGCGTGTCGCCAGGTCCTGCAGGGTGCCGATCAGCTCCAGCTGATCCACGTTCTGCGAGACCCGGCAGAAGAACTCCTCGCGCGAGAAGGGCTTGCGCAGGAAGTCGTTGGCGCCGTTCTTGAGGAAGCGCGGTACCAGCGACGGGTCGTTATTGCCGGACAGGCCGATCACCGCCAGCATGTCGCGCGCGCGCAATGCGCGCAGCCGGCGGGTGAATTCCACGCCTTCCATGCCCGGCATTTCCTGGTCCACCACTGCCAGGCGGATGGACGGATTGGCCTCGATCGCGCGCAGCCCGGCGGCACCGTCGGCGGCCTCGACCACGCGGTAGCCGTACATCGACAGCAGGGAGGCGGCGTAGGCGCGCGCCGACGGCGAGTCGTCCACCACCAGCGCGGTGATGGACCGGTTGCGCGCCAGTCGCTGCACCAGCCAGGCCAAGTAGTCGATGCTGTCCGGCGCGTTCTTCAGGACGAAGTCGATGATCTGCTGGGTCAGGATGCGCTTGCGCAGGCTCTCGTCGTAGACCCCGCTGACCACCACGGTGGGCAGCCCGCGCGCGACGAAGAAGTCCACGACGGTGTCGCGGTCGCCATCGGCCAGCACCAGCCCGGTCAGCGCCAGGAACCAGGGGCCGCCGTCATCCAGGGCGGCGGCGGCCTCGGCCAGGGTGGAGACCACCACGACCGGCAGTTCGACCCGTTGCTCGATCGCCGCGCGCAGCAGGTCGGTGAAGGTGCGCGAGTTTTCCACCAGCAGGATGCGCTGCTGTGCGGGGCTGCCGTCGGGGGCGATCGGGGCGATCGACAACGGGTGCGACATGCATGCCTCGCGGGCGGCAATCCAGGAATGGAACCCGGTTAGCGGCCGTGTGCGCGCAAACTTGAGGGCGGCGCGGGTGCGTCCCTGGCTACCAGAGCGCGTCGCGCAGCTTGTACCAGGACATCGCCGCCACCAGCAGCGGCGTGCGCAGCAGGCGGCCGCCGGGAAAGGGCGCGTGCGGGATCCGTGCGAACACGTCCAGCCGCTGCGCCTGCCCGGCGATCGCCGCGGCGATGACCGCGCCGGCCAGGCCGGTGGCGGCCACGCCATGGCCGGAGAAGCCCTGGGCGAAGTACACGTTCGGGGTCAGCCGGCCCCAATGCGGGGCGCGGTTGCGGGTGATGTCGACGTAGCCGCCCCACACCGAGTCCATCTCGATCTGGCGCAGCTGCGGGAACACCCGGCGCATGCGCCGGGTCATCACCCCGCGCAGGCCCGGCGGCGGCAGCGACGAATAGCTGGCGCGGCCGCCGAACAGCAGCCGGTGGTCGCGGCTGAGGCGGAAGTAGTCCAGCGCCCAGTTGACGTCGGCCACCGCCATGTCGTTGCCGATCAGTTCGCGGGCCAGCGCCTCGCCCAGCGGCGCGCTTGCGCCGATGTAGGTGCCGACCGGCATGATCCGCGATTCCAGCTCCGGGGCGATGCCGTGCAGCCAGGCATTGCCGGCGAGGATGGCGAACTCGCCCTCGACCTCGCCGTGCGCGCTGCGCAGGATCGGCCGCGCACCGCGCACCAGTTGCGTGACCGGCGTCTGCTCGTAAATGCGCACCCCGGCCGCCAGCGCTGCCCGCGCCAGGCCACGCGCGTAGTCCAGCGGATGCAGGTGGCCGCTGGCCGCGTCGTACATCGCGCCCAGGTAGCGTGGGCTGCGCAACTGCGACTGCAACTGCGCGCGGTCCCACCATTGCAGCGGATAGTCGTAGCGCTGCGCCATCTCGATGATGCCGGCGCGCAAGGCGCGTTCCTGGCGCGGCTTGATTGCTACGTGCGCATGGCCGTCGCGCCAGTCGCAGGCGATGCCATGGCGGGCGATGCGGGTACGCAGCAACTGCATGCCGTCGCGGGAGAAGTCGAACAGCAGTCGTGCATCGTCCTGGCCGAGCAGGGCTTCCAGGGTGTGCTGCTCGCAGCCGTAGCCGACGATGGCCTGGCCGCCGTTGCGCCCGGACGCACCCCAGCCGACCCGCTGCGCCTCCAGCACCACCACCCGATACCCGGCCTCGGCCAGGGCCAGCGCCGCACTCAGCCCGGTATAGCCGGCGCCGAGGATGCACACGTCGGCGCGCACCTGGCCTCGTAATGGTTCCTGTTTCGGGAACGGCGCGGCGCTGTCGAGGTACCAGGACGCGCCGGGAATGGGGACTCGGGAATGGGGAATGGGAGAAGCGCCGGTCATGGCGGCGAACCGTTGTGATGACCCAGGCGCACCACGCGCCGGGCTGCAGGCGCATTCGCGGTGCCTGCTTTCGATTCCCGATTCACCATTCCCGATTCCCAGCCTTCAAACCGTGCGCAAATACCAGCGATAGTCCACATCGCTGACCTGCGCCTGGAAGTCCAGCAGCTCGCGGCGTTTCTGCTGGCCATAGATATGCCGGAAACGTGTGCCGAACGCGGTGGCGGCGAAGTCGCTGTCCAGGAAGCGGGCGATCGCGCTGCGCCAGTCCGGTTCGCGTGCGGCGTGTTGCGCGTAGGCGTTGCCCTGGGTCGGCGGGCCGGGGTCTAGGCCCTGCGCCAGGCCGTATTCGATGCCGACCAGCACCGCCGCGACGACCAGGTAGGGGTTGGCGTCGGCGCCGGCGATGCGGTGCTCGATGCGGGTGTTGGCCGGGTCGCTGTGCGGCACCCGCATCGCCACGGTGCGGTTGTTGAAGCCCCAGCTCTCGTTGAGCGGGACGAAGGCATTGGCGACGAAGCGCCGGTAGCTGTTGGCGTGCGGGGCGAACAGCAGCAGGCAGTCCTCGGCGCTCTGCTGCAATCCGCCGATGGCATGGCGCAGCGGCGCGGCCGGCGCCTGCGGGGTGCAAGCGAACACGTTGTGGCCGGCATCGTCGAGCAGGCTCACGTGCACGTGCAGACCGCTGCCGGATTGCGCGGCGAACGGCTTGGCCATGAAGCTGGCGAGCAGGCCCTGCTGCTGCGCGATCGCCTTGATCGCGCGCTTGAGCAGCACCGCATCGTCGCAGGCGGCCAGCGCATCGGCGCGGTGCTTGAGGTTGATCTCGAACTGGCCCGGCGCGTATTCGGCGACCGCGGTATCGGCCGGGATGCCCTGCGCGCGGCAAGCCTGCGCGACCGCGTCGGTGAAGCCGCGCTGGTCGTCCAGTTCCTGCATGTAATAGACCTGGGTGCTGTCATTGCGCAGTCCGCTGTGGGCGTGCAGCGGCGGCTGCGGGCGGCCGTGCGCGTCGGCGTGCGGGTCGAACAGGTAGAACTCCAGTTCCACCGCGATCACCGGGGTCAGCCCGCGTGCATGCAGGCGGGCCAGCACCTGCGCCAGCACCTGGCGCGGGGCGAAGTCGAGCGCGCCGCCGGCGCCGTCCTGCATCGCCAGCAGCAGTTGCGCCGACGGCACCGGCGCCCACGGCACCGGCCGCAGACTGCCCGGCACCGGGAAACACAGCCGGTCCTCGTCGCCAATGTCGTAGCCCAGCCCGGTTTCCTCGACGGTATTGCCGGTGATGTCGGTGGCGATCAGCGACATCGGCAGGCACACCCCGTCGCGGTAGACCTTGTCCAACGCGTCGCGGGCGATGCGCTTGCCGCGCAGCAGGCCGTTGCAGTCCGGCAGCAGCAGGTCGATCTGCTCGCAGCCGGCGATACGCTGCAGGGTCTGGGCATCGTCCGGGGGCAGCAGCGGGGCGTCGTGCATGCGGGTCATCGCGGCGGACGGCGGGAGTGCTTGGAGCTTAGCAGAGCGCCATGGCGTCAAGAATACTCAACAGCGGCAGGAGGCGGCGTGCCGACGCTCGCTCGCGTGGCACGCTGGTCGTGTTGCGCTTTTGCGGCATGACGAAGGAGATTTTGCGGCATCGTGCGGGCCGGTCAGCACCTCTGCAGGTGCGTTGTGCGCCGTGTCCCACTGCGTGTTGTGTTGTAAAAATAAAACGCTCGCGGTAACTTGCGAGGACGCCACACGAGTTCTTCGCATGGCCGTATCGCCCCTGGTCGGTGTGCCGACCGACCGCAAGCTCATCGGCCAGCATCCGTTCCTGGCCGCGGGCGAAAAGTATCTGCGTGCCGCCGTCGATGGCGCCGGGGTGACCCCGGTGCTGCTGCCGTCGCTGCAGCCGCCGGTCGACGCCCGCGCCTGGCTGACGCGGCTCGACGGCCTGCTGCTGACCGGCGCGGTCAGCAATATCGAGCCGCACCATTACAGCGACGAGCCGAGCTGGCTCGGCAACCTGCATGACCCGGCGCGCGACGCCAACACGCTGGACCTGATTCCGCAGGCGATCTCGCTGGGCCTGCCGATCCTGGCGATCTGCCGCGGCTTCCAGGAAGTCAACGTCGCCCTCGGCGGCACCCTGTATCAGAAGGTGCATGCGCAGCCGGGGCTGTCCGATCATCGCGAGGATCCGCAGGCGCCGCTGGAGGCGCAGTACGCGCCGGCGCACGAGGTGGCGCTGAGCGAAGGCGGTTGGCTGGAGGAGATCGCCGGCCGCGGGCGGGTGCGGGTCAACTCGCTGCACGGCCAGGGCGTGGCCCGGCTCGGCGGCGACCTGATCGTCGAGGCGCTGGCGCCGGACGGGCTGATCGAGGCCTTCCGCGGCATCGGCCCCGGTTTCCTGCTCGGTGTGCAATGGCATCCGGAGTGGCGGGTCCTCGACGACCCGTTCTATCTCGGCATCTTCCAATCCTTCGGCGACGCCTGTCGCCACTATGCGGCCAGCCGCAGGCGCTGATTCCCATGGCCAGTCGACCCCGATCGCGCAAGCACACCCCGGAACAGCAGGAAAGCTCGCTGCGGCGCTGGCTCAAGGAGCGCCACATCACCGAGGTCGAGTGCCTGGTGCCGGACATCACCGGCAACGCGCGCGGCAAGATCATTCCCGCCGCCAAGTTCTCGCACGACTACGGCACGCGCCTGCCCGAGGGCATCTTCGCCACCACGGTCACCGGCGACTACCCGGACGACTACTACGACCTGACTTCGCCGTCGGATTCGGACATGCAGCTGCGCCCGGACCCGGACACGGTGCGCATGGTGCCGTGGGCCGCCGATCCCACCGCTCAGGTGATACACGATTGCTATACCAAGGAAGGCCAGCCGCACGAACTGGCGCCGCGCAACGTGCTGCGCGGGGTGCTGGAGGCGTATGCGGCGATCGGCTGCAAGCCGGTGGTGGCGCCGGAGCTGGAGTTCTTCCTGGTGCAGAAGAACACCGACCCGGACTTTCCGTTGCTGCCGCCGGCCGGCCGCTCGGGCCGGCCGGAGACGGCACGGCAGTCGTACTCGATCGACGCGGTCAACGAGTTCGATCCGATCCTGGACCTGATGTACGACTATTGCGACGCGATGGAGCTGGACGTGGACACGCTGATCCACGAATCCGGCGCGGCGCAGCTGGAGGTCAACTTCACCCACGACGACGCGCTGTCGCGCGCCGACCAGGTGTTCCTGTTCAAGCGCACCATGCGCGAGGCGGCGCTGCGCCACGGCGTCTACGCCACCTTCCTGGCCAAGCCGATGGAGAACGAGCCGGGCAGTGCGATGCACATCCACCAGAGCCTGGTGGACAAGCACGGCAAGAACGTCTTCAGCGGCCGCCGCGCCGGCGAGTACAGTCGCACCTTCGCCCATTACCTGGCGGGCCTGCAGAAGTACGTGCCGATGGCGATGGCGTTCTTCGCGCCGAACGTCAATTCCTACCGCCGGCTGATGTTCGGCGAGGTGTCGCCGAGCAATGTGCTGTGGGGCTTCGACAACCGCACCTGCGGCCTGCGCGTGCCGATCGACACGATCGAAAACATGCGCGTGGAGAGTCGTTTCGCCGGTTCCGACGCCAATCCCTACCTGGCGATGGCGGCGACGCTGGCCTGCGGCTTGCTCGGAATCCGCGAGAAGCTCGAGCCGACCGAGCCGACCACGGGTAGCGGCAAGGAGATGGGCTATCAGTTGCCGCGCTCGCTGGGCGAGGCGCTGGACGAGTTGGAGCGTTGTGCGCCGTTGCAGGAGTTGCTGGGGCCGCGTTTCGTGCGGGCGTACATTTCGGTCAAGCGCAAGGAGTACGAGACGTTCTTCCGGGTGATCAGTTCGTGGGAGCGGGAGTTTTTGTTGTTGAACGTGTAGGGGGCGGTTCGCGCCAGCCAGCCAGAACGTCGACGTTGCCGTTGCTACTGTTGTTGCTGTTGCTCCTGACGTTGCTCTTGCTCCGGACGTTGATGTTGCTTTTGACTTACCGGGTTCCCTTCCGAAGCGGCGGCCATCGCGGGGAAACACCCGAAGGGCGGCGTACATGGATGTACGCCGTCCGCGGCAGGGGCAGGATGCCCCTTCCGCGGATCCCCGTGATGGACGCGGACCCGGAGCGCGCAGCGCGGAGGGCGCGAAGGCAGGGCGCGCTTTCTTTTGGTTACCTTTTCTTTGCGCGAGCAAAGAAAAGTAACTCGCCCGCAAGGGCGAAAGCCTTTGCTGTTGCTTCAAGCTTGAGTGTCAGACGAGAAGAACTGTAGGAGCGGCGTCAGCCGCGACAGACACGGCTGATCGCCTCGGTCGCGGCTGACGCCGCTCCTACAGTTCAGCCACGGCGGAAGCATCTTCAAGAGCAAAGCTTTCGCCTGGCGGCGAGTCACTTTTCTTTGCTTGTGCAAAGAAAAGTAACCAAAAGAAAGCACACCCTGCCTCGCGCCCTCCGCGCTAACGCGCTCCGGGTCCGCGTCCATGCCGGGGATTCGCGGAAGGGGCATCCTGCCCCTGCCGCGAACGGCGCACATCCATGTGCGCCGCCCCTTCGGGGTTTTTCCCCGGCACGGCCGCCGCTTCGGAAGGGAACCCGGTAAGGCAACAGCAACAGCAAGAGCAACAGCAACAGCAACAGCAAGAGCAAGAGCAACAGCAAGAGCAAAGCTTGGCCGCGTTGCGGCCTTGGTACCGACATTGGAGTGGACATGGACCCGATCGACACGCGCGCCCTGCAGGACCTGGATGCCGCGCACCACCTGCACCCGTTCAACGACAACGCCGCCCTGGCGCAGAAAGGCACCCGCATTCTCACCCGCGGCGATGGCGCCTACGTCTGGGACGCCGACGGCAACCAGTTGCTGGACGCCTTCGCCGGCCTGTGGTGCGTCAACGTCGGCTACGGGCGCAAGGAACTCGGCCAGGCCGCCGCGCGGCAGATGGAACAGCTGGCGTACTACAACAGCTTCTTCCAGTGCACCACCGAACCCACCATCCGCCTGGCCGCCAAGCTCGCCGAACTGGCGCCGGGCGACCTCGACCATGCCTTCTTCACCAACTCCGGCTCCGAGGCCAACGACACCATCCTGCGCCTGGTGCGGCACTTCTGGGCCGTGCAGGACCAGCCGCAGAAGACCATCTTCATCGGCCGCCACGACGGCTACCACGGCACCACCATGGCCGGCGCCAGCCTCGGCGGGATGAAGGGCATGCACCGCCAGGGCGGCCTGCCGATCCCTGACATCCACCACATCGATCCGCCGTACTGGTTCGGCGACGGCGGCGACATGGATCCGGAGGAATACGGGCTGCTCGCCGCGCGGCGGCTGGAGGACAAGATCCTGGAGCTGGGGCCGGAGCGGGTGGCCGCGTTCATCGGCGAGCCGATCATGGGCGCGATCGGCGTGTACATTCCGCCGCGCAGCTACTGGCCGGAGATCGAGCGCATCTGCCGCCGCTACGACGTGCTGCTGGTCGCCGACGAGGTGATCTGCGGCTTCGGCCGCACCGGGGAATGGTTCGGGTCGCAATACTTCGGCTTCCAGCCGGACGTGATGACCATCGCCAAGGGCATCACCTCCGGCTACATCCCGCTCGGCGCGGCGATGTTCGGCACGCGCGTGGCCATGGTGCTGAAGGAGCAGGGCGGCGAGTTGGCGCATGGCTGCACCTATTCCGGGCACCCGGTGTGCGCGGCGGTGGCGCTGGAGAACCTGCGCCTGCTGCAGGACGAGGGCATCGTCGAACGCGCGCGCAGCGAGATCGCGCCGTACCTGGCGCAACGCTGGGCCGAGCTGGGCGAGCACCGGCTGGTGGGCGAGGCGCGCATCGTCGGCATGATCGGCGCGCTGGAACTGGTGCCGGACAAGCCGCGGCGGCACTACTTTCCCGAGCGCGGCAAGGTCGGCGCATTGTGCCGCGACAACGCGCTGCGCCGCGGCCTGATCCTGCGCGCCACCAACGACGCGATGCTGCTGTCGCCGCCGTTGATCCTCAGCCGTGCCCAGGTCGACGAACTGTTCGACAAGGCCTGGCTGGCGCTGGAGGATACGGCCCAGGCGCTGGGCAAATAGCCCGGCGCTGGGTAGTCTGGAGCCCCGATCCCGGATCCGGCGCGCGCCGCCGATCCTTCCATTCCTGCCCCAAGGACCCGCGGAGACCTGCGATGAAGCTGCGACTGCTTACTCTTTCCTTGGCCACGGCGCTGCTCGCCGGCTGCGGCGGCTCCGGCGGCGACGCGGACAAGGCGGGGCAGGGCGAGGCGAAGGTGCTCAACGTGTACAACTACTCGGACTACATCGCCGAGAACACGATTCCCGACTTCGAGAAGCAGAGCGGGATCAAGGTCACCTACGACGTCTTCGACAGCGACGAGATGGTGGAGACCAAGCTGCTGGCCGGCGGCAGCGGCTACGACGTGGTGGTGCCGACGCTGAACTTCTTCGGCCGGCAGATCCAGGCCGGCGTGTTCCTGCCGCTGGACAAGAGCAAGATCCCGAACCTGGCCAATCTCGATCCGCAGATCATGCAGCGCATCGCGCAGCAGGATCCGGGCAACAAGTACGGCGTGCCGTACATGGTCGGCACCACCGGCATCGGCTACAACGTCGACAAGGTCAAGGCCGCGTTCGGCAGCACCGACATCGCCAACAGCTGGGACCTGGTGTTCAAGCCGGAGAATCTGTCCAAGCTCAAGGACTGCGGCGTGACCCTGCTGGACACGCCCTCGGACCTGATCCCGATCGCGCTGCACTACCTTGGGGAGGATCCGCACACCACCGACCAGGCCAAGATCGAGCAGGCCGCGGCGCTGATCAAGCGCATCCGCCCCTACGTGCAGAACTTCCACTCCTCGCAGTACGTGACCTCGCTGGCCAACGGCAGCACCTGCCTGGCGGTGGGCTGGTCCGGCGACATCATCCAGGCCCGCGACCGTGCCGAGGAAGCCAAGAACGGCGTGCACGTGGCCTATTCGATCCCCAAGGAAGGCGCGCCGCAGTGGTTCGACATGCTGGCCATCCCCAAGGACGCCAAGCATCCGGAGAACGCCTACGCGTTCATCAACTACCTGCTGACGCCCAAGGTGGCCGCGGCCAATACCGACTTCATCCACTACGCCAATCCGGTGCCGCAGGCGACCCCGCTGGTGGACGCGGCGATCCGCAACGATCCCACCATCTATCCGCCGCCGGACGTGGCCGCGAAGATGTTCACCTATTCGATCAACCCGCCCGAGGTGGACAAGCTGTACACCCGCCTGTGGACGGAGATCAAGACCGGCCGTTGAGCCGCCGGCGTTGCGGTCCGGGTAAGGCTTTGCGGGTTGCCCCGGACCGCTATCGCGCTGCGCTTGCCCGAGCGGCCAGGGCGAGCGTAAGCGGCTGTTGTGGGAGGGACTTCAGTCCCGACGCGATGCTGCCTGGGACGCATCGCGTCTTCGCCCGTCGCGGCTGAAGCCGCTCTTACCTCTTTGCCGGTCCACGCAGGTATCGCGCCGGCACGCTCTCCCGTTTGATCGGAGCGGGCCACACCTTTTCCCGCAGGAGCGGCTTCAGCCGCGACGGGCCTTCCCGATCGCGCCCCGTCGCGCGGCCGAAGGGCGCCCCGACACATCGCTCCCCCCATCGGGATGAGAGACCGGGGACATCGCTCCCTCGATCCAAGCGGCCGGGTCGGGCGCCGCACAGCGTCCGCCATCGCGGCGACGCCGCAGCGCCACCGCCACCGCCACCGCCACCGCAACGCCGCGCCGCGCTCACGCACTCTGTACTCACCGGTACAAATAATGCGCCGGCTGGCGTACGCTACCGTTTGGTGGCGTCGCCGTTCCGACCCGGCGACGTTCTTCCTCTCCCCAGGAATCAGCGACTTGAGCAACCACGACCCAGACTCCTCACAGGCGCCGCGGCAGGCCGCCGCGCGCGATGCCCACGCCGGCCAGGGCCAGTCCGGCTCGCCCCGGGACGACAAGGGCCATGACGGCAAGGGCCAAGCCGACGACGGCAAGTCCGACACGCCGTCGCCGCTGAAGAACCCCAAGGTCAAATGGACCCTGCTGCTGATCGGCCTGCTGGTGGTGATCGGCCTGGTAGTGTGGCTGATCTATTACCTCACCACCGGCCGCTACCTGCAGGAGACCAACAACGCCTATCTGCAGGCCGATACGGTGGCGGTGGCGCCGCGGGTCAACGGCTACGTGACCGCGGTGTATGTGCGCGACAACCAGGCAGTGACCGCTGGGCAGCCGCTGCTGGAGATCGACCCGCGCACCTACCGCGCCACCCTGGAGCAGGCGCAGGCCGCGATCGCGGTGCGCCAGGCCGACATCGCCGCCGCCGAGGCCGGGCTGCAGGCGCAGCGCGCCAGCCTGCTGCAGGCGCGCACCCAGGTCACTGCCGCCGCCGCCAGCCTGCGCTTCGCCCAGGGCGAGGCCAAGCGCTTCGGGCCGTTGGCCGCCTCCGGCGCCGACACCCACGAACACTACGAAAGCATCGTCCACGACCGCGACCGCGCGCAGGCGCAGTTCGACGCGGCCAAGGCCCAGGTCGTCGCTGCGGAGAGCCAGGTGCAGGGCACCAGCGCCAAGCTCGACCAGGCCCGCGCGGGGCTGGTACAGGCGCAGGCCGATGCCGCGCAGGCGGAAGTGGCGGTGGAGGACACCCGCCTGACCGCGCGCATCGCCGGCCGCATCGGCGACAAGACCGTGCAGGTCGGCCAGTTCGTCGCGGCCGGCACCCGGTTGATGAGCGTGGTGCCGGTGGACGCGCTGTACCTGAGCGCCAACTTCAAGGAAACCCAGGTCGGGCTGATGCGGCCGGGACAGCCGGCGCGGATCGAGGTCGATGCGCTGTCCGGGGTGGAACTGGACGGCGTGGTCGAGAGCATCGCCCCGGGCACCGGATCGCAGTTCGCGCTGTTGCCGCCGGAGAACGCCACCGGCAACTTCACCAAGGTGGTGCAGCGGGTGCCGGTGCGCATCCGCCTCAAGGCTGGCGCCGAGGCGCGCAAGGTGCTGGTGCCGGGCATGTCGGTGACGGTGACGGTCGATACGCGCAGCGCCAAGGATGCCAAGGAGCGCGTGGAGGAAGAGGACGCGCAGGGCCAGGATACGGTCGCCCCGCGCGGGCGCACCCCGTGAGCGAAGCGGCCGCGGCGGCCGGCGCGCAGGCGTCGCAAAAGGCCGACACCGGCGCCTGGCTGGCGGTGGCCGCCGGCACCATCGGCTCGTTCATGGCGACGCTGGACATTTCCATCGTCAACGCCGCACTGCCGACCATCCAGGGCGAGGTCGGCGCCAGCGGCACCGAAGGCACCTGGATCTCGACCTCCTACCTGGTCGCCGAGATCGTGATGATCCCGCTGACCGGCTGGTTCGTGCGCACCCTGGGGCTGCGCAACTTCCTGCTGATCTGCGCGCTGCTTTTCACGTTTTTCTCGGTGGTGTGCGGGCTGTCCAGCAGCCTGACCATGATGATCCTCGGCCGGGTCGGCCAGGGCTTCGCCGGTGGCGCGCTGATCCCCACCGCGCTGACCATCGTCGCCACGCGGCTGCCGCGGGCGCAGCAGACCCTGGGCACGGCGCTGTTCGGCATGACCGTGATCCTGGGCCCGGTGATCGGGCCGCTGCTGGGCGGCTGGCTCACCGAGAACGTCAGCTGGCACTACGCGTTCTTCCTCAACGTGCCGGTCTGCGCCGGCCTGGTGGCGCTGCTGCTGCTCGGGCTGCCGCACGAGCGCATGTATCTGCGCGGGCTGCTCGACGCCGACTGGCTCGGCATCTTCGGCCTGACCGCCGGACTGGGCGCGCTGACCGTGGTGCTGGAAGAAGGCCAGCGCGAGCGCTGGTTCGAATCCACCGAGATCGTGCTGCTGAGCGTGGTCTCGCTGGTCGGCTTCATCGCCCTGGTGGGCTCGCAGTTCCTCAGCCGGCAGCCGGTGATCCGCCTGTCGATCCTGCTGCAGCGCAGTTTCGGCGCGGTGTTCGTGATGGTGATGGCGGTGGGCATGATCCTGTTCGGGGTCATGTACATGATTCCGCAGTTCCTGGCGGTGATCTCCGGCTACAACACCGAGCAGTCCGGCTACGTGGTGCTGCTGTCGGGCGTCCCCACGGTGCTGCTGATGCCGATGATGCCCAAGCTGCTGACCACGGTGGATGTGCGCGTGCTGGTGCTCGGCGGGTTGAGCTGCTTCGCCGCGGCCTGCTTCGTCAACATGCACCTCACCGCCGAGTCGGTCGGCATGCATTTCGTCGCCGGGCAGCTGCTGCAGGGCTGCGGGCTGGCGCTGGCGATGATGTCGCTCAACCAGGCGGCGATCTCCTCGGTGCCGCCGGACCTGGCCGGCGACGCCTCGGGCCTGTTCAATGCCGCGCGCAACATGGGCGGCTCGATCGGCCTGGCGCTGATCTCCACCTTCCAGGAGCGGCGCATGGTGTTCCATACGCAGATGCTCGGCAGCGGCACCACCGCCAATTCGCCGCTGGCGCAGGACTACCTGCATGGCATCGCCGCGCAACTGCAGTCGGTGTCCGGCGCCGGCGCGGCGATGCAGTCGCTGGCGCAACTGGCGCGGCTGGTGCAGCAGCAGGCCCTGGTGATGACCTACAACGATCTGTTCTGGATCTTCGGGGTGATCGTGGTCTGCACGATCCCGCTGGCGTTCCTGCTCAAGCCGCTGCCCAAGGGCGGCGCTCCGCTCGCGATGCATTGAGGATTCCATGGCCCTGCGTTTCTCCCGCGTTCTCGTCGCCGCCGCGCTGCCCTCGCTGCTGTCGGCCTGCATGCTCGGCCCGGACTACGTGAAGCCGCCGCCGGTGGCCGAGGCGGCGCTGGCGCAGCCGCGGCTGCACCGCGCCGATGCCACGGCCGCCGCCGCCGGCGTGGTGCCGGCACCGCCGCCGCAGCGCTGGTGGGACACCCTGCAGGATCCGCAATTGACCATGCTGGTCGAGCAGGCCCTGCAGCACAGCCCGAACCTGCGGGTGGCGCAGGCGCGCCTGCGCGCCTCGCGCGCGCTGGTCGACCAGCGCCACGCCGAGCAGTTGCCCAGCGTTGGCGCCAACGCGGCCTATCTCAACGCGCGCGCGCCGGATGCGCTGACCGACCGCCTGGGCAGCATCGCCGCCGGCACCGGCCAGCCGGTGGAGATCGATCCGCGTGCGCAGCTCTACAGCGTCGGCATCGATGCCAGCTGGGAACTGGATTTCTTCGGCCGCCGCCGCCGCGCCAGCGAGGGCGCACTGGCCGATGCCCAGGCCGACGAGGCCGACCTCGCCGACACCCAGGTGCAGATCGCCGCCGAAGTGGGGCAGGCCTACCTGGGCTACCGCAGCACGCGTGCGCGCATGGCCGTGGCCCAGCGCAACCTGGAGGCTGCCCGGCAGACCCTGCAGCTGACCCGGCAGCGCCGCGAGCGCGGCGCCGACGCCGACCTGCAGGTGGAACGCGCGCAGGCGCAACTGCAGCAACAGGAGGCGGTACTCCCGGACCTGCAGGCGCAGGCGCAGGTGGCGCTGGACCAGTTGGCGCTGATGATCGGCCGCGAGCCCGGCGCGCTCGATGCCGAACTGGCCGCCGACCGGCCGTTGCCGACGTTGCCGGCGACGGTGCCGGTGGACGATGCCGGCGCGCTGATCCGCCGGCGCCCGGACGTGCGCCGCGCCGAGCGCCAGCTGGCCGCCTCGTCGGCGAAGATCGGCGAAGCGCTGACCGCGTATTTCCCGCAGGTCACGCTGCTGGGCAACATCGGCATGGCCGCGACCTCGCCGGGCGATCTCGGCCGCGACGCCGTCAACAGCGTGGTGGCGCCGTTCCTGCGCTGGTCGATCTTCGATTTCGGCGGCACCCGTGCCAAGGTCGAGCAGGCCCGCGCCGGCAACGCCGCGCGGCTGGCCGCCTACGAAGGCACGGTGCTGGCCGCGCTGCAGGATGCCAACGGCGCCCTGGCGCGGTTCGGCGCCGCGCGCCAGCAGGCGCTGGCCGCGGACAAGGCCGCCGCCTCGGCCGATCGTTCCGCTGCGTTGCTGCAGCAACGCTATGCCGCCGGCGCCTCGTCGCTGATCGATGCGCTGGACGTGCAGCGCCAGCAAGCCTCGGCCCAGGACAGTGCGCTGCAGGCGCATACCCAGGTGCTGCTGCGCTACGTGGCCTTGCAGAAGAGCCTGGGCCTGGGCTGGGCGGCACCGGAGGCGCCGGCGTCAGCGCCAGCGCCAGCCACGGCGCAGTAAGCGCTTGCTGCTTTGACGAATCCCCAATCCCCACTCCCGAATCCCGACTCCCGCGCCGCCGCGGTATCGCCGACGCGCCGCCCACGGCTACACTGAGACTCACCGCGCCGCGGTCGCCGCCGCAGCGGCGCTCCGCACGACGGCGTGCTTCACGGGGAATCACCGATGGCGTTGAGCGAAGCGAGAACCGACCATCTGCCGGCACCGCCGCCGGCCAAGGGTGCCGGCTATGTGTCCATCGCCGGCCTGCGCAAGGAGTTCGACGGCTTCGTCGCGCTGGACGACATCGACCTGGACATCGGCCAGGGCGAGATCTTCGCGCTGCTCGGCGGTTCCGGCAGCGGCAAGTCCACGCTGCTGCGCTGCCTGGGCGGGTTCGAGCAGCCCAGCCGCGGCCGCATCGTGCTCGACGGCCAGCCGCTGGATGGGCTGCCGCCGTACCAGCGCCCGCTCAACATGATGTTCCAGTCCTACGCGCTGTTCCCGCACATGAGCGTGGAGCAGAACATCGCCTTCGGGCTGAAGCAGGACGGGCTGTCGCGCAGCGCCATCGCCAGCCGCGTCGGCGAGATGCTGGAGCTGGTGCGGCTGGGCACGCTCGGCAAGCGCAAGCCGCACCAGCTCTCCGGCGGCCAGCAGCAGCGCGTGGCGCTGGCGCGCTCGCTGGCCAAGCGGCCGAAACTGCTGCTGCTGGACGAGCCGATGGGCGCGCTGGACAAGAAGCTGCGCTCGCAGATGCAGCTGGAACTGGTCTCAATCATCGAGACCTCGGGGGTGACCTGCGTGATGGTCACCCACGACCAGGAGGAGGCGATGACCATGGCCACGCGCATCGCGCTGATGGAGCATGGCCGCATCCGCCAGGTCGGCACGCCGGGCGACATCTACGAGTCGCCGAACAGCCGTTTCGTCGCCGAGTTCATCGGCTCGGTGAACATGTTCGAGGGCCGCATCGGCGAGGACCATCCCGACCACGTGACCGTGTTGTGCCCGCAGTTCCCGGTGCCGATCTACATCAGCCACGGCATCACCGGCGTGGAAGGGCAGGAAGTGGCGTTTGCGGTGCGTCCGGAAAAGGTCTGGATCACCAAGGGCGAACCGGAGCAGACCTACAACAAGGCGCGCGGCACCATCGAGGACATCGCCTATTTCGGCAGCCACTCGATCTTCCACGTGCGTCTGCCCAGCGGCATCCGCGTGCAATCCAACTTCGCCAACCAGAAGCGCTGGGACAGCGAAGGCATGACCTGGGGCGACACGGTGTGGGTGTCGTGGGACGACAACGACGGCGTGGTGCTGACCGCATGAGCGCGCCCGTCGTCCCGGTGCCAGCGCAACCGACGCCACGGCTGCGCCTGCAGCAGCGCCTGCGCCTGAGGTCGCTGCCGGCGCTGCGCTGGCTGGTGATCGCCGCGCCGTACCTGTGGCTGCTGCTGTTCTTCGCGATCCCGTTCCTGATCGTGCTGCGCATCTCCTTCGCCGAGCAGGCGATCCGCAGCCCGCCGTACAGCGAACTGCTCGAAGTCCGCGACGGCGTGCTGACGCTGAAGCTGACCCTGCAGAACTACCTGGCGCTGCTGCGCGACCACCAGTACATCGAGGCCTACTGGGGCTCGATCAAGATCGCCGGCATCTCCACCGCGCTGACCCTGCTGATCGGTTACCCGATGGCCTACGCGATCGCGCGGCTGTCGCCGTCGGCGCGCAACATCGCGATGATGCTGGTGGTGCTGCCGTCGTGGACCTCGTTCCTGATCCGCGTCTACGCCTGGATCGGCATCCTCGACAGCAACGGCGTGCTCAACCGGGCGTTGCTTGCGCTGGGCCTGATCGATGCGCCGCTGCATATCCTGTACACGCCGGTCGCCGCCTACATCGGCATCGTCTACTGCTACTTGCCGTTCATGGTGCTGCCGCTGTACGCGACCCTGGTCAAGCTCGACCAGCGCCTGCTCGAGGCCGCCTACGATCTCGGTGCGCCGCCGTGGAAGGCGTTCCTGACCGTGACCCTGCCGCTGTCGCGGCCGGGCATCGTCGCCGGCTGCATGCTGGTGATGATCCCGGCGGTGGGCGAGTTCGTGATCCCGGAGATGCTCGGCGGCCCGGACACGCTGATGATCGGCCGGGTGCTGTGGGGCGAGTTCTTCAACAACCGCGACTGGCCGACCGCCTCGGCGGTGGCGATCGCGATGCTGGCGCTGCTGATGGTGCCGATCCTGATCTTCAACCGCTACCAGCAGCGCCAGCTCGAAGGCGGTCAGGCATGAGCGGCGCGCGCGGCGGCATGGGCAGGGTATTGCGCTGGACCGTGCTGGGCGCCGGCTTCGCCTTCCTGTACCTGCCGATCCTGCTGTTGATGGTGTATTCGTTCAACGCCTCCAAGCTGGCGACGGTGTGGGCCGGCTTCTCCACCAAGTGGTACGGCGAACTGCTGCGCGACCGGCAGATCCTGCAGGCGGCGTGGATCAGCCTGAAGGTGGCGTTCTGGACCGCCACCGCGTCGATGGTGCTCGGCACGCTGGCGGCGATGGCGATGACCCGCTTCCGCCGCTTCCCCAGCAAGAGCCTGTTCGGCGCGCTGGTGACCGCGCCGCTGGTGATGCCGGAGGTGATCATCGGCCTGTCGATCATGATGATGCTGGTATCGATGGGCGGCGTGCTCGGCATCCCGCCCAAGGGCGTGATGGCGATCTGGGCGGCGCATGTCACCTTCACCCTGTCCTTCGTCACCGTGGTGGTGTCCTCGCGCCTGCAGGAGCTGGACCGCTCGCTGGAGGAGGCGGCGATGGACCTGGGCGCCAACCGGCTCAAGGTGTTCTTCCTGATCACCGTGCCGATCATCGCCCCGGCGCTGGTGTCGGGCTGGCTGCTGGCGTTCACCCTGTCGCTGGACGACGTGGTGATCGCCAACTTCGTCGCCGGCCCGGATTCGACCACGCTGCCGATGACCGTGTTCTCGTCGGTGCGCATGGGCCTGAAGCCCAAGATCAATGCGCTGGCCACGCTGATGGTGTTGACGGTCTCGATCGCCGCGTTCGTCGGCTGGTGGCTGATGGCGCGCAGCGAGAAACGCCGCCAGCGCGACATGCAGTTGGCGCAACAGCAGGGGGGGTGATGTGTGCTGCTTTTCCGTGGAGCGGCGTCAGCCGCGACACGCATTGCCGGTAAGGCCTGTCGCGGCTTAAGCCGCTCCCACAGGATCGTGCGGCGAGCTTGCCTGGTGCACTGTGGGAGGGACTCCAGTCCCGACGCATTGCGCCATCGGAAAGCACGGCGCGTCGCTCCTGGCTGCTGCATGACAGTCGACTCATACAGGCCACGCGGAACACTGTGAGCCATCGCGCTCTCTGGCATCGCCACGTCGCCGCAACGTCCACGGCGCTAGGCTGGCCTGACATTTTTCCAGGAGTCCGCGCGATGCCTTACGACACCGTCAATCCGGCCAACGGCCAGGTCGAATACAGTCTCGAGCTGATGGATGCCGCCGCCGTCGAACAGCGCCTGGCCGCTGCGGCGCAGGCGTTTCCGGGCTGGGCGGCGACGCCGCTGGAGCAGCGCGGCGCGCTGCTGCGCAAGGTCGGTGCGCAACTGCGTGAACAGCGCGACGCGATCCAGCGGGTGATGACCGCGGAAATGGGCAAGCTGCGCAAGGAGGCGCTGGCCGAACTCGACAAGTGCGCCGCGGCCTGCGATTACTACGCCGAGCATGCGGCGGACTACCTGCGCGAGCAGGCGGTGGCCACCGATGCGCAGCGCAGCTACGTGCGCTACGAGCCGCTGGGCTGCGTGCTGGCGGTGATGCCGTGGAACTTCCCGATCTGGCAGGTGTTCCGCTTCCTGGCGCCGGCGCTGATGGCCGGCAACGTCGCCCTGCTCAAGCACGCCAGCAACGTGCCGCGTTGCGCCGACGCGATCCGCAAGGTGCTGGCCGACGCCGGCGTGCCGGACGGGGTGTTCGACGTGCTGCACATCGACAACGACCAGGCTGCCGAGGTGCTGCGCGATGCGCGCGTGGCCGCGGTCACCCTGACCGGCAGCGAGCGCGCCGGCCGCTCCATTGCCGCCAATGCCGGTGGGCAGTTGAAGAAGTGCGTGATGGAACTGGGCGGCAGCGATGCCTTCGTGGTGCTGGACGACGCCGACCTCGATGCCACCGTCGCCGCGGCGGTGAAGTCGCGCTTCGACAACGCCGGGCAGACCTGCATCGCGGCCAAGCGTTTCGTCGTGGTGGAGGCGATCGCCGACGAATTCGTGCGCCGCTTCGTCGCCGCCGCGGCCGAGCGCCGCCTCGGCGACCCGCAGGACGAGGCGACCACGCTGGCGCCGATGGCGCGCCAGGACCTGCGCGACGAACTGCACAAGCAGGTGCAGGCCAGCATCGCCAAGGGCGCAAAGCCATTGCTCGGTTGCGAGCCCGAGCGCGACAGCCACGCCGGCTATCCGGCGTCGATTCTCGACAACGTGACGCCGGGCATGCCGGCCTACGACGAGGAACTGTTCGGCCCGGTCGCGGCGATCCTGCGCGTGGCCGACGAAGCCGAAGCCGTGCGCGTGGCCAACGACACCACCTTCGGCCTCGGTGGCAGCGTCTGGACCGCCGACCGCGCCCGCGGCGAACGCGTGGCCTGCCAGCTGCAGTGCGGCGCCGCCTTCGTCAACGCCATCGTCAAGAGCGACGTGCGCCTCCCGTTCGGCGGCATCAAGCGCTCCGGCTTCGGCCGCGAACTGGCCGAGCATGGCATCCATGAGTTCATGAACATCAAGTCGGTGTATGTGGCTTGAGCGGGAATGGGAATGGGGAATGGAGAATTGGGAATGGGAAAAGCGGCGGCGCCTGATGGCGCCGTCTGTCACGGATGATTGCTGCACGCCTAACGATGCAGCGTTACATCACGACTGCGGCGCGCTGTCCATTCCCGATTCCCGTTTCCCCATTCCCGCCGCCGCGACGCGGCGGCTCACAACCACCTCGCCCGCTTGAACGCCACATACAGCGCCACGCATACCGCGGCGACGCCGCCGACCATCAGCGGGTAGGCCCAGGGCCATTCCAGTTCCGGCATCTGCTTGAAGTTCATGCCGTACCAGCTGGTGATCAGGGTCGGGGCGGCGAGCAGGGCGGCCCAGGCGCCGAGGCGCTTGACCGTCTCGCCCTGGGCCAGGGTGACCAGCGACAGGTTCACGCTCAGCGCGGTACCGAGCATCTCGCGCAGGGTGTCGATGGCGTCGTTGGTGCGCACCGCATGGTCGAGCACGTCGCGCACGTACAGCCGCACCTCCTCGGCGATCAGCGGGCCGGGGTGGCGCTTGAGGTGCGCCAGCACGTCCTGCAGCGGCGCCACCGCCAGACGCATCTGGTTGAGTTCGCGCTTCAGTTCGTACAGGCGGATCGCGGTGTCGCGCCGATACGACTCGGCGAAGATGTCGGCCTCCAGCCGTTCCAGGCTCTGCCGGAAGGCGTCGAGGATCGGCTGGTAGTTGTCCACCACATAGTCCAGCACCGCGTAGAGCGCGTAGGACGGGCCGAGTTTCATCAGCGAGGCCTCGCGTTCCAGCCGCTCGCGCACCGGCGCGTAGGGCAGCGAGGCGCCGTGGCGCACGGTCAGCAGGAAGCGCGCGCCGAGGAAGGCGTGGGTTTCGCCGTAGACGATGCGTTCGTCGATCACCTGCGCGGTGTGCACCGCCAGGAACAGCGAGTTGCCGAAGGCCTCGACCTTGGGCCGCTGGTGCGCCTTGCGGGTGTCCTCGATCGCCAGTTCGTGCAGCTGGAATTCCTCCTTGAGCTGCTGCAGTACCGCGTCGCCGGGCTCGTACATGCCGACCCAGACGAAGCCGTCGTCGTGGCCGGCCAGCACGTCGCTGATCTGCTCCAGGGCGATGTCGTGGCGGCGGCCATGGCCGTCGTAGTGCACGCAGTTGATGACGCAGGCGGGATTGGCGGTCGCGGAGGCCATGGCGGGAGTGGGTTCGGCGGAGGCGCGCGTGGCGAGTTGCGCGACGGTATCAGGGCTGCGGGCGAGGGCGGGTGAGCGCCCAGGCCAGCGCCGCGTGCACCGGCAGCAGCAATGCGATCCATTGCAGGTTGAATTGCGGCTGCAGCATCGACAGCCAGTGGATCAGCAGCGCGGCACCGGCCAGCGCCACCACCAGCCACAGCAGCACGTCGAACCAGCGTCCGGGGCGGCGCCCGCGCAGCACGGCAATGCCGCCGAACAGCAGCGGCAGGCACAGCGGATCCAGCAGCAACAGGTTGCGGTTGCCCCAGGCGGCACGATGCTCGCTGAAGCCCCACAGGTACAGCAGGACCGTGCCGCCGAGCGCGCATAGCAGCCAGAATGGCAGCGCCAGCGCGGCCAGCCAGCGCGGGCGGCGGCCCAGCGCCAGCACCCCCGCCGCCGCGACCAGCCCGACCAGCAGCCACGGCCACCAGTGCCGCAGCTGTTCCGGCGGTTCCGGCGGCAGCCGCTGCGGCAGCAACTGCTGGCGCGCCTGCACCAGCGGGCGGCCTTCGCTGTTGCGCACCTCGTTCAGGCTCTCGGCCAGGCGCATCGGCACGAACGCCTCTTCCCAGCGCGACAGCGGTTTGTCGGCGTACGGGCCCAGGCCCAGGTCGAAGCCCAGCCACATCCACGGTGCCGGCGAGGCCAGGCGGACCGATTCGCTGCGGTAGGTATTGCCGCGCGAGCGGCCCGACAGCTGCGCGTGCAGCGCGCCGCCCATGGCCCGGTCCAGCGCGTCGCGGACCATCGTGGCGCAGTTGGCGGTGTAGTAGTCGTAGCGGTAGCGCGCGTTTTCCGGGCGCGCGCGCCAAGCCAGCGCCTGCTGCAGCGCGCGTGCCTGCGCCGGGGCCAGGTCCAGCCACTGGATGTCGACGCCGCGGCCGGCTTCGCGGTATTGCTCCAGGTCCTCCTGCAGCGGCAGGGCGACCAGGTAGTAGCGCATGTCGCCGGCGGCGAAGCGGCCGACGAAGCCCGGTTCGCTGGGGTCGAAGAAACCGAAGTTGTACGAGGTGGCCTGGCCCGTGCGCGTGTCGAGCACCACGATGGCGTCGTGGCCGAAGCGCTCGAAGAACACTTCGCCGGGCTGCATCGTCGCCACGCCGATGCGCGGTGCGGGGTCGCTGCTGGCGCTGGCGGCAGTGGTCGCAGCCGCGTCGGGCGCTGCGGGCGCCGCTGCGGCCAGCGGCGGCGGTGCCGCCGGATCCGCAGGCGCGGTCTGCGCGAAGGCCAGCCCGGTCCACAGGGCCAGCAGCATTCCCAGCCAGCAGGCCGCGCGCAAGCGCGGCACGCGGTGCGTGCTCAAGCGCCGTCCTGCGCGGGAGGCGGCAGGATGGTGACGTGGAACGCCTGCACCCGGCGCGCGTCGGCCTTCGCCACACGGAACGCGAATCGGCCCAGGGTCAGTTCCTCGCCGGTCTCGGGCAGGTGCCCGATCGCCTCGGTGACCAGCCCGCCGACGGTGTCGTAGTCGTCGTCCGGGAAGTCGGCGCCGAAGCGCTCGTTGAAATCCTCGATCGGGGTCAGCGCATCCACCACGTACTGGCCGTCGGCCTGCGCGGCGATCAGCGAGGCCTCGTCCTCGGCATCGTCGTGCTCGTCGTCGATGTCGCCGACGATCTGCTCCAGCACGTCCTCGATGGTCACCAGCCCGGCCACGCCGCCGTACTCGTCGACCACGATCGCCATGTGGTTGCGCGAGAGCCGGAACTCCTTGAGCAGCACGTTGAGCTTCTTCGACTCGGGAATCAGCACCGCCGGGCGCAGCAGTTCGCGCACCGTGCCGGGACCGTGGTCGGCGACCACGCCGCGCAGCAGATCCTTGGCCAGCAGGATGCCGAGGATGTCGTCCTTGTTCTCCCCATGCACCGGGAAGCGCGAGTGGCCGGATTCGACCACCTGCTTCATCAGGTCGAGGAAGCGCGACTCCACCGGCAGCGACACCATCTGCGCGCGCGAGACCATCACGTCGCCGACGGTGAGTTCGGAGACCGACAGCGCGCCCTCCATCATGCGCAGCGTGTCGGCGGCGATCAGGCCGTCGTGCTGCGCGTCGCGCAGCACCTCGACCAGATCGTCGCGGGTGTGCGGGTCGCCGGAGAACACCGAGGTCAGGCGTTCCAGCCAGCCGCGACGTTTTTCGTGGGATTCCGGGGAGGTACTACTCGGTCCGTCTTCTGACATGTTCTGTGGGTAGGCGCCCGGTCGAACGGGCGGTAGCCGCAAGTCTAGCAGGGCGCTCGCGACAGCATCGCGACGTCGGCGGCCCGCACCGGTCGGCCCGCCGGCGCGGGTTCAGCCGCCCTTGGCCGGCGTGTGCAACGCGTCCGGTGCCGGTGCCGCGCCCGGCTCCTCGGGCAGGTCCAGGCTGTAGCTGCAGCCGGCCAGTGTCTTGCCGGGATGCGATTTCACCGTGGACACGCTGAGGATGATCGACTCGATCATCGGCTCGCCGGTCTTGGGATCGTGGACGTCGCGGCTGAGCACTTCGCGGCCGAACATGGCCTTCTCCGGGGTGTCCACCGCCGCTTCCAGATTCAGGCGCTTGGCCAGCGGCCGCGGGTCGGGCAGGTCCAGGATCGCCATCACGCTGGCGCCGGAGAAGGCGATGCGCTCGCTGCTGTAGCCGAACACCTGGATCGGCCGGGTCAGCGCGTACTCGGTCATGAACAGGTTGGACTGCGGCAGCGGCCGCCAGCCGTGCGCGACCGCCTTCAGCGGATCGGCCAGCAGCGGCGCCAGTGCAGCGAAGTCGGCCTCGTGCTGGCGGCATTCCAGCAGCGCCGGCAGGTCGATGGCCGGATCGGCGGTCGCGGTGGCGGCAGGCGTTGCAGTGGGCAGCGCGGCAGGCGCTGCGACGGCAGCGGGGACGACACAGGCGAGCGCGAGCAGGACGAGCGAGGGACGGATCAACGCACGGAACCTCGAAGGAAAACGGGGCTGCGGCAATCGCCGCGCGGCCACGTTACCGCCGGGGCTCGCGCTTGACCAGCGCGGGGTGGTGGGGAACACATTAAGCCCCTCTCCCCCGGGAGAGGGGTTGGGGTGAGGGTCGGTCGCGACAGCGGGTGTGGGATCTCGGATCAACGCTCGCCGGCGTAGGGGTCGGAAACGCCGAGGTCGGCCAGGATCTCGCGCTCCAGCTGCTCCATCGCCTCGGCTTCCTTGTCGTCCTCGTGGTCCCAGCCGAGCAGGTGCAGCACGCCGTGCACGGTCAGGTGCGCGTAGTGCGCGTTGAGCGGCTTGTCCTGTTCGGCGGCTTCGCGCGCCACCACCGGTGCGCAGATCACCAGATCGCCGAGCAGCGGCAGCTTGACGCCCTTCGGCAGCCCCTCGGGCAGTTCGGCCGGGAAGCTGAGCACGTTGGTGGCGTAGTCCTTGCCGCGGTAGTGCTGGTTGAGGGCGCGGCCTTCGCGGTCGTCGACCAGACGGATCGCCAGGTCGGCCTCGCGGATGCGGCCCTTCAGTGCCGCGGCGACCCACTTGCGGAAGCTCGGCGCCGCCGGCAGCCCGGCGCGGGGCAGGGCGTAGCTGACGCCGACATCGAGGCGGACGGGACCTTTGGTCATGGCGGAACGGCCGGGTGCTGCGGTGGGAGCCACAGTATCGCGCTAACGCGCGCTCAGGGCGACGCCCAGTCGCCGGCGTCGTAGGCGATCTCGATCACAGCGGCATTGCCTGCCGCGCGGTCGATGCCAGCGTCTGCGGCGGATTTGCTGCAGTTGAAGCCCTGGTAGAGGGTGCTCTGGCGGACGAGCTGCAGTGCCGCCTGTTCCGGCTTGCCGTTCGGGTCGATCTGGATGGTCGGTGTCGCGCAGCCGCCGACATTGGTCACCTGGATGGCGGGCACGAGCGTGCGCGCCGCCTGGTCGGCGAGGGTGTCGAAGGCATCCGGTCCGATGTCCTGCGCAGCGGCCGACACGCGCACCTTGAAGTAGTAGAGCTGTTTGTAGAACAGATAGCCGTTGGAGCGGGCCGGTGCATCCTCCGGGTCGAGGCGCAGTTCCATCCGCAGCTTTTCTCCGGGCACACGTTGGGCCTCGGCGATCGCCGCGACCAGCGCCTTGTCCAGGGCGCTGCCGGCCTTCGGCGCCGGTTCGACGACGATGCCCAGCTCGAATCGTTGCGCGCCCAGTTCGTGCAGTTCCGCGTAGGTGCCGCGGGAGACCGCTGCGGCCAGATCGGCACGGAAGCCCGCCATGCCGTCGGCGATGGCCCGCGCCGATTCCTTTTGTCCGGCGGGATAGACGAACACGTTGATGGTCAGTTCCGGATGGTCTTTCAGCACGTAGAGGAAGCCGGCGCCGGCGGCCTTGGCGGCCGGGTCGTACTTGCTGCTGCGCAGGCTGAAGTCGCCCACGATGCCGGGAGCCACCACGTAGCTGGTTTCGACGAAGGGCCGCGCCGGCGTTGCTGCGGGCGGCGCGGCCGCGGCGGCAGCCGCTGACGCGGCGCAGGCGGCCAGGATCGGCCAGAGCAGACAGGCGAACGACGACGATCGCTGGAACATGGCACCTCCCCGTGCACGGCAGCAGCATCGCAGTGTACGTCGCTCACTGCCGTGTGGTGCGTGCGGTCGCTACGAAGCGCCGCGACAGGCGCGCAGCAGCAGGCTCAGGTCACGCATGCAACCAGGAACAGCAGCGGGATCTTTTCGTCGTCAACGCGGTAGGCCAGGCTGCCCATCGGGCCTCGCTGGCATTGCGGATTGTCGCGGCGGATGTCCACCGTGGCGGCGAAGCGCCCCGACGCGGACAGCCACACCGCGGCCTGGCTGTGTTCGAGCAGTTGGCCGACGAGGTAGAAGCTGTCCGCTGGCACCTTTGCGTAGGCCAGCGCGTTGCAGCCGAAGCGGTCGCGCGTCGCACCGGCGGTTTCGGCCGCATCGAGCAGCGCCTGCGCGCGGGTGCCGGCGATCCAGGCCAGGCGTTGCGCCTCGTCGTCGAGCGGCGCGGTCGGCGAAGTGCGGGCGATCGCCGCGGCGCGCTCGAGGACGTCGCGCGGCAGCCCGATGCTGGCGGTGTCCTGCGCGATCGACACGCACGGCGCGGTCAGCGATTGCGCCAGGGCGACGCGCTGCGGCGCCGGGTCCTGGGCTGGCGTCTGCTCAGGCGTGTGGCCGCCGGCACTGCCGGCCAGGCCGAGCAGCGTTCCTAGCAGCGCCGGCCAGGGCCGGATCATGCGGACGGGCCGCTGGCGCGGTCGACCACGTCGCGCTTCTCGTAGGCGTTGACGATGCGCGCCACCAGCGGATGCCGGACCACGTCGCGCGCCTCGAAGAAGGTGAAGCTGACTCCGTCCACCTCGTGCAGCACTTCGATGGCATCGCGCAGGCCGGACTTGACGTGCTTGGGCAGGTCGATCTGGGTCAGGTCGCCGGTGACCACGGCGGTGCTGCCGAAGCCGAGCCGGGTCAGGAACATCTTCATCTGCTCGATGGTGGTGTTCTGCGCCTCGTCCAGGATCACGTAGGCGTCGTTGAGGGTGCGTCCGCGCATGTACGCCAGCGGCGCGATCTCGATGACGTTCTTCTCCAGCAGCTTGACCACCTTCTCCACGCCCAGCATCTCGTACAGCGCGTCGTACAGCGGGCGCAGGTAGGGGTCGACCTTCTGGGTGAGGTCGCCGGGCAGGAAGCCCAGCTTCTCGCCGGCCTCCACCGCCGGGCGCACCAGGATCAGGCGCTGCACCCGCGATTCGTTCAGCGCTTCCACCGCGCTGGCCACGGCCAGGAAGGTCTTGCCGGTGCCGGCCGGGCCGATGCCGAAGTTGATGTCGTGGGTGGCGATCTGGTGCAGGTACTTGGCCTGGTTGGCGCCGCGGCCGCGCACCGTGCCGCGCCTGACCTTGATCGCCACGTCCTGCGGCTGGTACGCGCGCTGCGTCACCTGGTCGACGTTGGACTGGTTGAGCCGCAGGTGGATTTCCTGGTCGTCGAAGGCGACGTGGTCGGCCTCGGCGTACAGCGCCTGCAGCAGCCGCTCGGCCGCCGCCACCGCCGGCTCCGGCCCGGTCACCCGGTACACGTTGCCGCGGTTGGAGATCTCCACGCCCAGGCGCAGTTCGATCTGCCGCAGATGCGCATCGAACGGGCCGGCCAGGTTGGCCAGGCGCTCGGTGTCGGCGGGATCCAGGGTGAAGTCGCGTTGCGCGGGGGTGGTCATGGCGGGCGCGCGCCGCCGGCGGCGACGTCGAAAAAAAGAGGGGCGCAAAGGGTAGCGCGCGGCGCGTAGCCGGGCCAGTGAAGGGCGCGCGGCGGCGGTGTGGGCGTGTGCACGCCGAAGTCGCCGCCGTGCACCTCGGGGAGCAGCGCCAAGCGCGCCCCGCCACTTGTGCAGTCATCGCGGCTGCAGGGATGGCAACGTTGTCCACAATGAATGTGGATCGATTGTCCAAAAGCCTGTGGACAACTGCGCGGACGCCTTGCAGCGCAAGACACTAGGCTATTGTGGCGAAAAAATCGCAGATGCGCACCCTCTGGACAAGAGTTCTTCACGCAAATCGCTCTTCAGCGTTGACCAAGAGGCTGGATAGTCAACTGCATCTTTGCAACATTTCAAAATCTCAAAGGTCGCGGTGCAACCAGTCTTTTTGCCAAAAGAACTCATGCAACTGACCATCGTTCCCCACGTACGCGATTCGAGGCGTGCCGTAGGCGTCCGTGTATCCGGCTGGATCGGAAGCGAGGGATACCGCGCCATCTACAAGACTCATGTCTTCCGACACCCATTGTCCGTCCACTAGCACAACACGATAGAGGTGATGATCGACTCCTTGGTACAGTAGGTTCGTACTGCCATTCATTAAGAATCCTGACGGCGAGCCAAGTGCCGGGACGAACCCAGGCATGTGCTCAAAGTCGGTGTCATGCCATCCAGTGCTCGCTGCGCTCAACATATGGAGCGCACCGTTGATGTCGCGATAGGTCACTCTAGCCGATCCTTCGGAGTCGACGAAAGCAGTTGGATCGGCTGCTGCCGGCACCGCCTCAGGCGTTGTTGTCATGTTCCACGCTTGCCAATTGCCATTCCAAAGGAACAGCTCAATGAGCTGATTTCCCACGCCTCGATAAACGACTCTATCGGCGCCGTCAGCTTGGTAGCCAATCGGGCTTCCCAAGGCTGCTGGAAGATTTGTCGCTTGTGTAGCGGTCGTAAGATCGCGCGTTGTCCAGCCTGTTGAAGTCAAGCGAACTTCGTGAACATGGCCGGAAACATCGCGAAAGTAAACGCGAGTCATGCCGTCGCTTGGCGTGTATGCACGTGGAGGACTGTAGGCATCTGCGAGGCCGAACGCTGCGCTCATGTCCCAGAGTTGCCAGGATGCGTTGGTGCGGAAAGCTTCGAAGATGTGACGGTTGCCGTCCAGAAAGTAGACTCTCTGCACTCCATTGGCATGTGTCGCCGAAGGGTCGGCTGTAGTCAGTTGGGTGCCAATTCTGTCCAGCATAGGCCCTTCTGGGCCTAGCTCTGCGGAGAAGTCCAACAGCTCGCCGGCATCGTTTCGGAAGACGATGAGTGGTTCTTCTCCTGCCAGGGTGGCAGGTGTTCCAGTCGCTTGGTGAGGTATCACGCTTGTGACGCGGATGTTGCCGACACTCATGCCGAGTTGACTGGGTGATGTGCCGGTGCAACTGCCTGCATTGGCTTTGCATGGGTCATAAACTTCGCCGTTCACATTGAGAAGCGTCAAGGCGTAGTCCAGCGGATTCAGCGAAAGCTTTTGATAGGCGCCGAAGGTACGGGCGACATCGTTTCGCATCAGTATCAGTTGGCTGGGGGATAGGCGGAAATGGACTCGCGCTGGCGCAAATGTCCCGGTTCGGAAATGCATCGAATCGGACATCCTGCTAATCCATCTTGGCGCATCCAGGCCTGCATTTACTAGAGGGAGGGTGGTCGTGCCGGTGTCGTCACGGATAGTGACTTCCTGCATTGCCCCGGTCATGTCGGGACCCGCGTATCCGACAGAAATACTGAAAGCGCATTTGTCGTCGCAGCGACCGCCTGTGTCCGTCACGATTGCTTGAAAATAGGCTTGTGAATGCGCTCCCCCGCTTGCGGAAACGTGCTCAATGCCCGTGTCAAATGCGACGTCCAAGACTTGTGCGATATTCGAGAATAGTCTCGCGTAAGGCGGTGATTGATACCAGCACCCTACATTCGTGGAAAGCGATCCATTGGCGAGCGGGGTGGGGTCATTTTGGGTGTTCATCCAAAAGCCTGCCCATCGACCGATCATCTGTTCTCCCGATTTGCCATAGGAGTCTAGGTGGGCCCGTTGTGTGCCTGCCAGATCGGCTGTAGCCAAGCCGGTGTACTCTGACATGCGCCAGTGAGTAATCGGGATCAGCGGTGATTTCGGCGACGAAGACCAATGATCCTGTAGTGTGTAACGATTGCTTTCCGGAAACGCTATGTCGGTTACCACTAGGTCTATCGAGCTGCTATCGACATGCGGCTGGTAAAAAGGAAGTGTAAGGAAGCCCGGCGAGGTGGGTGATGTTGGATCCTGTCGTAGATTCAGGCATTGGATGCCGCTAACGCCACCATTGTTCTCCGCGTGCGCAGCGATCGGTCCAAGTAAGACTATTCCCAGGCAGATCCCTGATATGCGTTTAATGGCTGGCATTGGTGTGCTCAAGGCTTGAATTTGGGCCTGTCAGCAGTCTCAATTTCGCCCTGGCTTTGCAGCGCGGCTGTGGAGGCTGCCCGTATGGAGTGGTCTTAATGATCCTGAGCGCCGCTCTATATGTTTATTCGGCCATCGTGATCAAGAGGTAACAGCTTATTGTGCTGCCGATACGCGGCCGCGCAGCGAATTGCTCAGCGCCTCGGTGATCGTCACCTCGACGAACTGGCCGATCAGGCGCGGATGGCCGGGGAAGTTCACCGAGCGCATGTTCTCGGTCTTGCCGGTCAGCTCGGCCGGGTTCTTCTTCGACGGCCCTTCCACCAGCACGGTCTGCACGCTGCCGATCATGCTCTGCGAGATCTGCTGCGCATGCGCGTTGATGTGCGCCTGCAGCCGCGCCAGCCGCGCATGCTTGACCGCCTCGGGCGTGTCGTCTTCCAGGTCGGCGGCGGGCGTGCCCGGGCGCCGCGAATAGATGAAGGAAAAGCTCTGGTCGAAACCCACGTCCTCGATCAGCTTCATGGTCTTGTCGAAGTCGGCGTCGCTCTCGCCGGGGAAGCCGACGATGAAGTCGGAGCTGATCGAGATGTCCGGGCGTACCGCGCGTAGCTTGCGGATCTTCTGCTTGAACTCCAGCGCGGTGTAGCCGCGCTTCATCGCGCTGAGGATGCGGTCGCTGCCGGCCTGCACCGGCAGGTGCAGATAGTTGGCCAGCTGCGGCACGTCGCGGTAGGCCTCCACCAGCGAGTCGCTGAATTCCAGCGGATGCGAGGTGGTGAAGCGGATGCGGCCGATGCCCTCGATCTGCGCGATGCTGCGGATCAGCAGGCCCAGGTCGGCGTGCTGCGTCTCCTCGCCGGCCTCGGCGTCGGCGTAGGGGCCGCGGTAGGCGTTGACGTTCTGGCCGAGCAGGTTGATCTCGCGCACGCCTTGCGCGGCGAGTTGTGCCACTTCCACCAGCACGTCCTCGAACGGGCGGCTGATCTCCTCGCCGCGGGTGTAGGGCACCACGCAGAACGAGCAGTATTTGGAGCAGCCTTCCATGATCGACACGAAGGCCGAGGGGCCTTCGGCGCGCGGCTCCGGCAGGCGATCGAACTTCTCGACCTCGGGGAAGCTGATGTCCACCTGCGACTTGCCCGATTCGCGGCGCGCGCGGATCAGCTCCGGCAGCCGGTGCAGGGTCTGCGGGCCGAACACCAGGTCCACGTAGGGCGCGCGCTTGACGATCGCCTCGCCTTCCTGCGAGGCCACGCAGCCGCCGACGCCGATGATCACCGGCTTGCCGCCGGCCTTCAGCGCCTTCCAGCGGCCGAGCTGGCTGAACACCTTTTCCTGCGCCTTCTCACGGATCGAGCAGGTGTTGACCAGAACCACGTCCGCTTCTTCGGGGTTGTCGGTCAGCTCCAGGCCTTCGGACGCGGCGAGCACGTCGGCCATCTTGGCCGAGTCGTACTCGTTCATCTGGCAACCGTGGGTCTTGATGTACAGCTTGCCGCGCACCGGCGCGGGTGCGGCGGCGGTGCCGGCGGAGGGCAGGGGATGCAGGACGGTCCCGGGCATGGCGCTTAATCCAGGCGGGTGGAAAGGAAGCCGGCTAGTTTACCCCTGCCGGCGCGCCAGCGCAGGACGCTAGCCCGCGGCGGCATCCACCGCCAGCGCGCGCTGCACCGTCGGCCGCGCCGCCATGCGCGCGGCGTAGGCGCGGGTCGGCGCCGGCGGGTCGAGCAGGCCGAACTGCAGCATCCAGCCCAGCGCGCTGCCCCACAGCACGTCGGCGGCGCTGCAACGCGCGCCGAGCAGGTAGTCGCCGCGCGCCAGTTGCGCGTCCACCACCGCCAGCACGGTGTCGCAATCGGCATACGGCGACATCGCCCGCGGTGGCGGCTCGCGTTTGAGCGCGCGGTCGACCAGCGCCGGTTCGAAGCAGGCGCCGTAGAACGCCAGCCAGCGCAGCTAGGGGCCGCGCAGCGGGTCGCCGATCGGTGGCGCCAGCCCGGCCTCGGGATACAGGTCGGCCAGGTAGGGGTAGATCGCGCCCTGCTCGGTCACCACCGCGCCGGCGTGCACGATCGCCGGCACCTTGCCCATCGGGTTGATCGCCAGGTAGTCCGGCGCCAGTTGCGCCTGCCGGTCGAAGTCGATGCGCTCGATGGCGTAATCGGCGCCCAGTTCCTCGAGCAGGATCAGCACGCCGCGCGAGCGCGAATGCGGGTTGTGGAACAGGGTGATGTGGCGGTCGCTGGTCATGGGCGGCTCCTGGATGGTCGGTCTGCACACCCTAGACCCCATTGCGGACAGATCCTGTCCGCAATAGCGTGCATCCATGTCATCGCCCGCCGCCCGCCTGTTGCGCCTGATCGCCCTGCTGCAGACCCGCCGGCTGTGGTCCGGCGCCGAGCTGGCCGCGCGGCTCGGTGTGGACCGGCGCAGCCTGCGCCGCGACGTGGAGCGGCTGCGCGCGCTGGGCTACGCCGTGGAGGCCGCGGCCGGGGTCGGCGGCGGGTACCGGCTGGCGGCCGGCGCGCAGATGTTGCCGCTTCTGTTCGAGGAAGACGAAGCGGTGGCGGTCGCGGTGGCGCTGCGCGCGGCCTGCGCCAGCATGGCCGGCCTGGAGGACACCGCGGTGCGGGTGCTGGCCAAGCTCGAACCGCTGCTGCCGACGCGGGTGCGGCAGCGCGCCGAGGCCTTGCAGGGGGCGACCCTGGCGCTGGGCCAGGACCCGCTGCGGCCGGACACGCGGGTGCTGATCGGGGTCGCCAGCGCTTGCCGCGACCGGCGCCTGCTCGGTTTCGTCTACCGCGACCATTCCGGGCGCGCCAGCGAGCGGCTGGTCGAGCCCTTGCGCCTGGTCAACGCCGGCCGCCGCTGGTACCTGCTGGCCTGGGACCGTGACCGCGGCGACTGGCGCACCTTCCGCGCCGAGCGCATCGTGCCGCCCCTGCAGCTCGGCGTGGCGGTGGCGTTGCGCCTGCCGCCGCAGGAACCGGCGGCCATGGTCGACGCGGCGATCCGCTACAGCCCGCAGGCGATGGGTTTCGCCCTCAGTGTGCGGCTGCGTGGCAGCGCCGCCGAGCTGGGGGCGCGCATTCCACTGTGGTGCGGCACCCTGCAGGACGAGGCCGATGGCCACTGCCGGCTGTCGCTGCTGGCCGACGCCGTGCCGTGGCTGGCGGCGCAATTGCTGACCATCGGCGTGCCGTTCGCAGGTCTGGAGGCCACGGCCGAGGTGCGGACGGCGCTGCGCGGGGTGCTGAACGCGTTGCTGGAGCAGGTGCCGGAGCCGGCACCGGTGGAGTAGGTGATACGGCCGGGGAGGGCGCACTGGCCGCCCGGCGCTGCTCCGGCCCCGGACGGTGCGGACTTGGCAAGCGGCGGGGAAGTTGGGACACTCGCCGCCATGAAGGGGATGCTGTGGCTCCTGGGGCTGGGACTCGCCACGTTGACGGCTGCGCCGGCCAGCGCCGGCACCCTGTACAAGTGCACCGGCAACGACGGCGTGCCCAGCTACGGCAGCAAGCGCGTGTCCGGCGCCAGCTGTAGCGTGATCGGCCGCTACACCCCCGACCGCCGCGCCGCGCGGGCCGCCCCGGCGCCTGCGCCGGCCAGGGCCAGCACCGAGCGGCCGCCCAGCCGCGGCGTCATCGCCAGCGCCGGCACCGTGGCGCCGGCCACCCTGATCAGCGCGCCGGTCGCCGCCCCGGCCCCGGTGACCGCCAACGCCGTGCCCAATCGGGTCGCCCCGGTGTCGCCCAGCAGCAGTGGCGCGCCGCGGCGTCTGGTCAGCGGTCAGCTGTATTCGTACATGAAGGACGGCGTGCGCCACTACACCAGTGCGCGTCCGACCCAGGTCGCCAATCTCGGCGCGGTGCGCACGATCCGCTACAGCTTCATGGAAACCTGCTACGCCTGCGCCAATCCGGGGGTCAACTTCGGTGCGGTGCGCCTGAACACCACCGCCTACCAGAGCGAGATCGCCGCCGCCGCGCGCGAGTACGGTGTCGACGAAGCGGTGGTGCGCGCCATCATCCACGCCGAGTCCGCCTACAACCCGACGGCCCTCAGCCGCGCCGGTGCGCAGGGGCTGATGCAGCTGATGCCGCCGACCGCGCGCCGCTTCGGCGTCAGCGATTCGTTTGATGCAGCGCAAAACATTCGCGGCGGCGTGCAGTACCTGGCGTGGCTGCTGAAGCGCTTCAACGGCAACCTCAGCCTGGCCGCGGCCGGCTACAACGCCGGCGAAGGCGCGGTAGACAAACACGGCGGGGTGCCGCCGTACAGCGAGACCCAACGCTACGTGCAGCGGGTGGGCGTGCTCGCCGAGCGCTACCGCGGCGTGCTGGCGACCGCGCATTGAGCCGTCGCCGCGGCCCGGCAGGAGGCGTTGCGCGTCCATTGTCGGCGCGTTAAGGGTTCCGCTACACTGCAGTGGATTCAGTGCGGCTCGACCCCCACCGAGCTGCTGGCAGCCTCACGCTACCCAATCACAGATCGGAGTGCCGGATGGCCAACGATGGGGTCAACGATTCTGTAAATGTAGGACGCCGCCGCTTTCTCACTGCCACCACGTCCGTCGTGGGCGCGGTCGGTGCGGGGTTCGTCGCGGTTCCTTTCATCAAGTCCTGGAATCCGAGCGCAAAGGCCAAGCTGGCCGGCGCGCCGGTCACCGCCGACATCAGCGCCCTGCAGGAAGGGCAGCGCCTGATCCTGGAATGGCGCGGCCAGCCGATCTGGATCGTCAAGCGCTCCAAGGCGATGCTCGATGCGTTGCCGTCGCTGGACAGCCGGCTCAAGGATCCGGAGTCCACCAACAAGGACCAGCAGCCGGACTACGTGCTGAAGAATCCGGAGTACCGCTCGATCAAGCCCGACGTCTCGGTGCTGGTCGGCCTGTGCACCCATCTGGGTTGCTCGCCGGAAATGGTCGCCGAGATCCGCCCCGAACCCTACGACCCCGACTGGAAGGGCGGCTATTTCTGCCCCTGCCACAAGTCGCGCTTCGACATGTCCGGCCGCGTGTTCCAGGGCGTGCCGGCGCCGATCAACCTGCTGGTGCCGCCGCACCATTACCAGGACGACAACACGCTGGTGATCGGCGTGGACCCGAGCGCGTCCGCGAAGGGAGGGGCGTAAGTCATGGCCGACAACATCCTCACCCGCACCGCGGGCAACGTGTTCGACTGGGTCAACGAGCGCGCCCCCGGGCTGATGCCGTTCTACCGCAAGCACGTCACCGAGTACTACGCGCCGAAGAACTTCAACCTCTGGTACTACTTCGGCTCGCTGGCGATGGTGGTGCTGGTCAACCAGATCGTCACCGGCATCTTCCTGACGATGCACTACAAGACCAGCGCGGCCGAGGCGTTCAACTCGGTCGAGTACATCATGCGCGACGTCGAGTGGGGCTGGCTGATCCGCTACATGCACTCCACCGGCGCCTCGCTGTTCTTCATCGTGGTGTACCTGCACATGTTCCGCGGGCTGATGTACGGCAGCTACAAGAAGCCGCGCGAGCTGGTGTGGATCCTGGGCATGCTGATCTACCTGGTGCTGATGGCCGAAGCCTTCATGGGCTACGTGTTGCCCTGGGGGCAGATGTCGTTCTGGGGCGCCAAGGTGATCATCTCGCTGTTCGGCGCGATCCCGGTGATCGGCAACGGCCTGACCGAATGGATCATGGGCGATTACCTGCCGTCCGACGCCACCCTCAACCGCTTCTTCGCCCTGCACGTGATCGCCCTGCCGCTGGTGCTGCTGCTGCTGGTGGTGCTGCACCTGGGTGCGCTGCACGAGGTCGGTTCCAACAATCCCGACGGCGTGGAGATCAAGAAGGGGCCCAAGGGCAACCGTTGGAGCCCGAACAAGCCGGCCGACGGCATCCCGTTCCATCCGTACTACACGGTCAAGGACCTGGTTGGCGTCGGTTTCCTGCTGATGATCGGCGCCTTCATCATCTTCTTCGCGCCCGGCTTCGGTGGCCTGTTCCTGGAGCACGACAACTTCACCGAGGCCAACCGCCTGGTGACGCCGGAGCACATCAAGCCGGTCTGGTACTACACCCCTTACTACGCGATGTTGCGGGTGGTGCCGAACAAGCTCGGCGGCGTGCTGGTGATGTTCTCGGCCATCGCGATCCTGTTCCTGGTGCCGTGGCTGGATCGCGCCAAGGTCAAGTCGATCCGCTACCGCGGCTGGATCTCGCGGGTGATGCTGGGGATTCTTGCGGTGTGCTTCGTCTGGCTCGGCGTGATCGGTTCCGGCCCCGGCACCGAGATCATCGAGACCTACATCGGCCGCGTGCTGACCGTGCTGTATTTCGCCTTCTTCCTGACGATGCCGATATGGACCTCGCTGGATCGAACCAAGCCGGTGCCGGAGCGGGTGAGCAGCCATGACTAAGCGCCTGATCGCTGTGCTCGCCGGCGTCGCGTCGGCCTTGCTGCTGTCCGCCTCGGCCATGGCCGCCGAGGGTGCCGCCACCCTGCAGGCCGGCAACGACCTGGGCGACCGCGCCTCGCTGCAGCGCGGCGCCAAGCTGTTCATGAACTACTGTTCCGGCTGTCATTCGCTGAAGTACCTGCGCTACCAGCGCATGGCCGAGGATCTGGGCCTGAGCGAGGACGAGGTGATGCACAACCTCAACTTCACCGGCGCCAAGATCGGCGAACACATCGAGACGGCGATGCCGCACGATGCGGCGACCAAATGGTTCGGCAAGGCGCCGCCGGACCTGAGCCTGATCGCCCGCGTGCGCGGCACCGACTGGGTCTACACCTACCTCAAGTCGTTCTATCTCGACCAGTCGCGGCCGCTGGGCTGGAACAACAAGCTGTTCGCCAACGCCTCCATGCCCAATCCGCTGTGGGACCTGCAGGGCCTGCAGCAGCCGGTCTACGGCAAGGCCGAGCAGCCGGGCGTGGACAAGCCGGTGGAGCGGCTGCAACTGGCGACGCCGGGCAAGCAGAGCCCGGTCGAGTTCGACCAGACGGTGCGCGACATCAGCAATTTCCTCGAATACGCCGGCGAGCCGGCGGCGCTGAAGCGGCAGAACCTGGGCGTGTGGGTGGTGCTGTTCCTGGCGCTGCTGACCTTCCTGGCGTATCTGTTGAAGAAGGAATACTGGAAGGACGTGCATTGAGTCGCGGCCGTTTCGGTCGCGTCCCGGCTGCACCGTTGCTGAGCCGATCCCCTGTTCATCCTATTGGCTTTTGTGAGCGAGGGTTGCACACTCAGGGGCCGTGACGACCGTCCGCAATGTGCTGGCGGCGTCGATGCGGCCGGCGGATTCCGGCCGTCGGAGAGCCTTGAATGGCGGCGAGTTTGCGCATGCGAAATACCTTGACGTTGTTTTCCTCCACGGATGATGTCCTGTGCCACCGCGTCCGCCTGGTGCTCGCGGCCAAGGGCGTGACCTACGATTTCGTGGCGGTGGATCCGCAGAATCCGCCGGAAGATCTGATCGACCTGAATCCCTACCACTCGGTGCCGACCCTGGTCGAGCGCGAGCTGGTGCTGTACGCCGCCTCGGTGGTCAGCGAGTACCTGGACGAGCGCTATCCGCATCCGCCGCTGATGCCGGTCGATCCGCTTTCGCGCGCGCGCCTGCGCCTGGCGATGCTGCGCATCGAGCACGACTGGGTGCCGCAGGTGCAGGCGATCCAGCTCGGCAACAAGGCCCAGGCCGAAGCCGGGCGCAAGCGCCTGAAGGAACTGCTGACCGCCTCGGTGCCGCTGTTCAAGGCCAGCAAGTTCTTCCTCAATCCGGAGATGAGCCTGGCCGACTGCGCGATGGCGCCGATCATCTGGCGCCTGCAGGCGCTGGATATCCCGCTGCCGAAGGACGGCAAGGCGATCGAGGATTACGGCAACCGCATCTTCCGCAATCCGGGGTTCATCCGCAGCCTGACCGATCAGGAAAAGAAACTGCGCGACCTGCCGGCATGATGCTGTCCGCCGCGCCGTCTCCATTGTCTTCCGAGCTGTACCGGCATTGCGCGCCGGCACGTAGAATGGGCGCATGAGCGACGACACTTCCCGCATGACCAGCCATCGCCCGTACCTGCTGCGGGCGCTGGTGGAATGGATCAACGACAACGGCATGACCCCGCACATTCTGGTGGATGCGGGCCTGCCCGGCGTCCAGGTGCCGCCGAGCGCGGTCAAGGACGGGCGGGTGGTGCTGAACATCGCCGAGCGCGCCGTGGTGCGTCTGCAGATCGACAACGACGGGGTCAGCTTCACCGCCCGCTTCGGCGGCGTCAGCTATCCGGTGCAGGTGCCGATGTCCGCGGTGCTGGCTGTGTATGCGCGCGAAACCGGGCAGGGCATGGCGCTGCCGGACGACATCCACGGCGCCAGCGAGCCGCCGGGCGACGACACCCCGCCACCGCCGCGGCCGGGCGGATCCGACGACGCCGGCAAGCGGCCGCGCCTGCGCGTGGTCAAGTAGCCGATGCGCGGCCTCGGTGGCCGCGCTTCACCCATCCAAGCGTTGGCGTTTCCGGTGCGCGCGCGCCGCGCACCGCGTTGTTCCGTCGCAGGAGCGGCTTCAGCCGCGACGGGCTTACCGGTGACGCCCATCGCGGCTGAAGCCGCTCCTGCATTCGCCGTCCATTTCAGGTGGCATGCGCATCGCCCGCGCACTCAGCTTCGCTGTCGCCCGACACGACATGCCGCACGCCATCGGTATCGGTATCGGTATCGGTATCGGTGCGCGGCCGTGGTGCACGGCTCAGTCGCGCTGCGCGCGGGCTTCCTGCAGGCTGCTCACGCTGGCGACCGACGGCCCGGTGAACGCGATCAGCTGATCGCCGAGCAGCACCAGGCGCCCGCTGTGGCGGTCGGTGCCATCGTAGGAATAGTCGAAGCGGAAGCTGCGCTCGAAGCCGAGCCAGCCGTTGGGCAGGCGCCGCAGGCGCAGGCCGGTGCCGTGCACGCTCTGGTCCAGCCATTGCACGTCGGCGGCCTTGCAGGCGTTGCGGCCGAGGATTTCGGCGCGTTCGGCGGCCGCACGCGAGGCGTTCCAGAACGCGAACACCGCGGCGCCGGCGATCATCAACAGGATCAGGCTGGGCATGGCGCCACTGTAGCGAGGCGCTGGTGGGTGGGCAATCTTGCCTGGGGCGGGGATTGGAGATTCGGGAATGGGGATTGGCAAGAGCTGCGCCCTTGGACGGTGTCGCGCGCTGCTCCTAGATATCTTGGGGTGAGGTGTGGCGGCTGACGGACGCCTCCAAGCCTCCGCCATGGTCCTGAGCGAGGCACCTGCATGCATTGATGACGCGCGGTGTGCGTCCGCCGGACTCCCGGTGTTGAGAGGCGCCCTGGCGTTGCGATTGGACGAATACGTCTTAGCGCTGTGGCTGTGACTGCGGTTCGGTCTTGGGTGCCTGGTTGCCGGTGGGCGCGGTGGGTTGCGGCGCTGCTGGTGTCGCGCTGGGTATGGGGGATGCCGCCGCCGGCGTGTTCGGGGCGGTGGGTGGTGCGGGCGGTGCCGGCGGGGCGGCGGGCGTGCCGGGG